>CAYVGN010000015.1:9407-14479 GCA_964451215.1 uncultured Acidobacteriota bacterium | reverse complement strand
GAAGTAGGATAGGCCTCCGGCCTGTCACCGTCTGTGCGCATAGTCTTCACGACCGTGCTCAAGGGAAGAAACTAGGCGGTCACGGCACTAGTACCGTGGCCGGCTAATCCGGTTGTCTGTAGCGCGCTGGTCGCGCCGGCCTGGCCTCAGGTCGGCGCCAGCGGCACCAGCTTCGAGGAGCGCAGGCGGCGGTCGCGGGTCAGCAGCGGGACGTTATGGACCATGCTGGTAGCGGCAATGAGCTGGTCGGCCGGGTCCCCTTTGAAGTCCAGCGCCGTGACACGCCGACACACGGCCAGATCAATCGGCCAGATGTGGATCTTCGCGAGTGCCCGAGCGAACTCGGCAGAGTGGATATCCAGAACGACACGGCCAAGCTGGGAGAGCTTTGCCAGCTCCCACAGAACGATCGCCGAGATGCTCCACGAGCCGCTGGACAGCAGGTGCTGTTCGCGCGCCGTGAGGGTGCCCGCCAGGGCGTGGATCAGAACGTGCGTGTCAAGATTGAGCATCCCAGCGCTCGCCCGTGGACAAGATGTCCCCCTTGATCGCGATCTTCCCTCTCATGCTTCCAATCAGGCTGGCACAGTCGGAATCCACAGGAATGACTCTGGCCACGGGCTTGCCTCGCTTTGTGATGACGATGCCCTCGTTGCCCAAGTTATCGAGCAGGGAAAGGCATTGCTCCTTGAACTTGGAAGCATTTATCTTCCGCATGGCATCAAGGTAGAACAAGTCAGATGAAATGTCCAGCCGTTTGGGTTGACCAGGCGGCGGGACTTCAGCCGCATGGTGTTTTCGGAGCTGAGCCGGCGCGGCTACGAGCCCAAGGCAAGGGCCGACGGTCTGACCAATCACCTACCAAAGAATGCGGACCGCATACTGGGCGATCTGCTCGTCCGGCGTCAGTATGGCCAGGCCGTGCACGACCGCTTGGGAAACCAGCAGGCGGTCAAACGGGTCGGTGTGGAGCTTCGGCAGACGAGCGACGTTCAAGGCAGCCTCCTCCTCCAGGGGCAGACTCTGAACGCTGTAAGCTTTGCGCCGGGACGCAATGAATGTCATGGGCGGCTCGGGCAACGGCAGGCGCCCCAGGGAATGCTTGACCGCTACCTCCCACGCGGACACTACGCTTAGAAACAACTCGTTTCCCGGATCGGCGAACAGCCGGCGAGCCCGCTCCGACAACCGCTCAGGTTCGCTGCTGGCCCACAGGAAGGTACAGGTATCCAGCAGGAGCTTCACGGCTTCCCACCGCAAAAAGACTCGATCAACTCCTCAGGCAGCGGTTCGAAGAACTCTTTCGGGACTTTGAACTTTCCCCTGTCCAAACCCAACGGACGCGGGGTGGTGCCAGGCTGCGGTAGAGGGCGGATTTCGGCGACCGGGGTGTTGCGCTTGCAGAGGATGATGGTTTCCCCCTTGGCGACGCGCCTCAGATACTTCGAGAGCTGCGTCTTGGCCTCGTGGATGTTGAGCCGAATCATGGTTCACTTGTAAATCATCTTGTGAACTAAGTCAAGGACTGGCGCCCCCCGCTAGGGAACGAATAGCTCCAGGCGCACCGAGTAGGTGACCGATTCGCCCGGGCGCAGGGTAACCATGCCGGTGTCCACCTCCGGCCCCCAGACTTTGCCGAACGGGTCGGCGAGGTTAAACTGCGGCTCCACGGCCACTACCTTCCGGGTGAGCGGAGCAAACACCTGGAAGGCGCGGACCTGCGGCGAAGTGGCCCGGATGCGCACGCCGTATCTCGCCGCCGGATCGCTCAGCTCCGCCACCGTGTGACCTTCTGCGGTTCTCTCCAGGTCAACAAAGCAGTCATCCAGGTAGAGGTCGTTCAACGGGGCGCCACCGTGCGGCGAGAAATCGTAGCGGGTGCCCTTCACTGCCACCAGTTGGCCGGTCGGGAAAACGTCGTCGTAGTTGTTGACCAGGGCGCGGCGGCGCGCCGGCAAGCGCAGCCGCACCTGTCCGCGCTGGCCGCTCGGATACAGAAAGAAAGGGTGCCAGCCGATGCCGACCGGCAACGGCTCGCTGCCGGTATTCTTGGCCACCACGTCGAAGGCGAAGGTGCCCTGCTTCAGCATGGCGGTCACGGCCACCTGCGTTTTCGAGAGCCAGTGGCCATTGAAATCGCCGGCGTCGAGCGAGCCGGCAACGCTGGCGTGGTCGGCGGCCGAAAAAGTTTCCACCCGGTCCATGGCGCGAGCCAGAAACAGGCCGTGGATGGAATGGCGCTCGGCGCCCGGCTCCTTGCCCCTCCGGTTGGCGGGCAGGATCAGCTTCCTGCCCAGCGCCCTCGTCTCCAGCGTTTTCTCATCGGCGGACACCTTGCCCCGCATGCGGTTGGCCCAGGGCAGAAGGATGCCGCCGCCTACCCGCGCCGAGTGGGTAGCGGCTTCGATGGGCGGAGCCTCCAGCATCTCTATGACGCCCTTCCCGGGGAGCCAGGCACGCAACTGGTAAATGTTCATGCCCATGCCCGGCACAATCTCTGCCTGAATGATCGCCGGGCGGCTGGGGTCGGCGGGCCGCGCCTGGCTCAGGGAGATGACCGGGTGGCCACCGATGGAGAGCGGCAGTTGTGTTGCCGAATAAGAACCTTCAGGAGTGAGCGCGGGCTGCTGAGACATGGCGATCACGGAGAAGCAAAACATCGCGGCTGATGGCAACCACACGGGCAGTCGCACCATGCAAGTGATCATACATCCGCTTGACGCCTCAACCGGGGCGGCGTTACTTTGCGCGTCATGCTCCGACATCTGATCTTGGCCTTGATTCTACTGACCGCGGCAGCCGGCCGCCAGGGGGAGCGGGTGGTGAGCCTGGCCGAGGAGAGCTTTGAAGACTTGCCCCTGGGCTTCTTCTCCAGCCCGCCTACACCCCTCTACGAGTACCACTACCTGCCGGCTGAACGGTACCGCGGCCGCTGGGAAGACGCGGTCATCATGACCGGCCGGGATGGGCGCTACTGGCTGGTGGCAGAAGAGGACGGCAACCGCCTGATGGAGCACACCATCTGGAACGAGAACCGCGCCTGGACCAACCCCATCCTCGTCACCGGGGACCCGGAGTGGGCCGACTACACGATTGAGGCCCGCGTGCGGCCGCTGGCCACCAGAACCGGCAAGAACGCCTGCCCTTACTGCGACCTGGCGGGGCTGGTCTTCCGCTATCGAAACAACCGCAACTATTACCTACTGGCTTTGGAGGAAGGCGCCTGGGCGCGTCTGTACCGGCGCCAAGAGGAAGAAGCGTTCCGGCAGGCAAACTGGATCAAGCTGGGCGAAGCCGCGTTCAGCTACACCGCCGACCGCTACCTCACCCTGCGGGTGGAAAACCAGGGCGAGCAGATCCGTTGCCTGGTGGAAGGCAGGCTCCTTATCGAGGCCCGCGACAGCGCCATCCGGAAGGGAAAGGTCGGGCTGCTGGCCAACATGCCCGCGCGCTTCGACGACGTGCGCGTCACCACCGGCCCCGAGAACGCCAGGGCTATCGCTGCGCGCATTTCAGCCCGGCAGGAGGAGGTGGCGCGGCTGCGCGCCGAGAACCCGCGGCCGCAGCTCTGGAAGAAGATTGACACGCCGCAGTTCGGCACCGGGCGCAGCCTCCGCTTCGGCGACCTGGACGGCGACGGCCGGCTGGACGTGGTCCTGGCGCAGAACATCCCGCGCGTACGCGGCGACGCCTACGACATGATCAGTTGCCTCACGGCCATGGACCTGGACGGCCGGATTCTGTGGCAAATCGGCAAGCCGGCGCGCGAACACGCCCTGCTCACCAACGACCTGCCCGTCCAGGTCCACGACCTGGACGGCGACGGCCGCAACGAGGTGGTCTTCGTCAAGGATTTCAAGATCCAGGTAGTGGAGGGGGCAACGGGGAAGCTGAAGTACTGGGCTTGGACGCCGCCGGCCGGCAGCCAGGAGAACGCCTTCGACCGCACCCACGGCGATTCCCTGGCCTTCGTCAACGTCTCCGGCAACCGGGCGGCCCACGACCTGCTGCTCAAGGACCGCTACAACAAGTTCTGGGTCTTCGACAGCCGGCTGAAGCTGCTGTGGACAGCCGAGTGCCGAACCGGCCATTACCCCTTCCCTTACGACCTGGACGGCGATGGAAGAGACGAGATCTTCATCGGCTACTCGGTGTACGCCCACGACGGGCGCCGCCTCTGGACGCTGGATGGGCAACTGAGGGACCACGCCGACGGCATCGCCGCCGGCCGCTGGGCCGGTGACGACCGCCCGGCCACCGTGATCATCAGCGCCAGCGACGAAGGTTTCCTGCTGGTGGACACCTCGGGCAAGATCCTCAAGCACCTGCGCCTGGGCCACGCCCAAAGCCCCAGCGTCGGCCGCTTCCGCCCCGACGTTCCCGGCCTGCAGTTCGCCAACGTGAACTTCTGGGGCAATCCAGGCATCATCACCATCCTGGATGCCGAGGCCAACGTGCTGACCTCGGTCGAGCCGCTGCACATCGGCAGCTCGCTGCTTCCGGTGAACTGGACCGGGGACGGGCGCGAGTATCTGTTCCTGAACGGCCACCCCAGCGAGGGCGGCCTGCTGGATGGCTGGGGCCGCCGCGTCGTCCTGTTTCCCGAGGACGGCCACCCCGTGCTCTGCGGCGACGTGCTCAACCTCACCGGCGACGAGCGCGACGAGATCGTGCTGTGGGACCAGGACCGCCTCTGGATCTACACCCAGGATCGTCCCTTCACCGGAAAGCGCATCTACGCGCCGCGCCGCAACCCGCTCTACAACGAATCCAACTACCGCAGCAACGTCTCGCTGCCCGCCTGGCGCGACCTGCCCTGATTTGCGAGCCGCAACCCGCCGCGCCGGCCCGCTCCCTGGCGGCAATTATCACCCTGGCTCTCGCGTAGGGGCCGGCTTTAGTGCTGGACTGAAGTTGTAGGGGCCGGCTTTAGCCCGGCCCGCTCTGAGTGCTGGACGGCGCGGACTGAAGCCGCGCCCTACCTGGCAAACGTCATGTCGCGCAACCCGTAAGGGCCACTTTTTCGCGGTGAGGTCCCGGGCAGAAAAAGTGCTGGACGGCGCGGACTGAAG
>CAYVGN010000015.1:0-9307 GCA_964451215.1 uncultured Acidobacteriota bacterium | reverse complement strand
AGTGCTGGACGGCGCGGACTGAAGCCGCGCCCTACCTGGCAAACGTCATGTCGCGCAACCCGTAAGGGCCACTTCTTCGCGGCGAGGTCCCGGGGAGAAAAAAGGTGGTCACGCGCTGGCCGCGGCCTGCGCGCTCAGAAACTGCACCAGCTTCGCTTCAATTTCGGCCGTGACGCCCAGAAACTGGATCCCCATGCCCACGTCCTCGTCCACGTAACGTACCTCACCTTCCATCTCCGGGACATCGGGGAGGCTGATACGGACTCGGTCGCCGACGCTCTCCGGAGTCTGGGTGAGCACATAGCAACCGACCTTGCTCATGTTGCTGACGGTGCCTGAACCGTTCCCGCCCTGCGAACACCAGTGCAGCACGATCGCGGCATGGAACTTCACCCGAGGGAACCGGCGCTTCTCCCCGGCGGAGGTCATGCGCGTTATTCTATCGGCTTTTTCGTCCGATGCATCTAAGACTGTTCCGGCCGCCCCGGCGGGCATACACTGGTGATGCTCGAGCGGCCGGCCTCCCCCAGCCACCCGGACGCTCGTGCGCAGCGAGCGCCCCTGGAGAGAGCTTATGAAGTCTCACACCGACTACCTGACCTTCCACACCCGCCAGCGCCGCGAGTACATCAACATTACCGCGCAGGTGGAAAAGGCCGTGGAGAAAAGCGGCGTGCGTGAGGGCCTGGCGCTCGTCTCCGCCATGCACATCACCGCTTCCGTCTACGTGAACGACGCCGAGGAGGGGCTGATCCAGGACATAGACGAGTGGCTGGAAAAGCTGGCTCCCTACCGGCGCGACTACCGCCACCACCGCACCGGCGAGGACAACGGCGACGCGCACCTGAAGAACCTGCTGATGCATCACCAGGTGCTGCTGCCGATCACGGCTGGCAAGCTCGATCTGGGCCCGTGGCAGCAGGTGTACTACGGCGAGTTCGACGGCCAGCGTCGCAAGCGCCTGATCATCAAGATCCTGGGGGAGTGAGGCGGTCACGGTACTAGCCCGGGGGCCAGCGCAGGGGACGCCCGCCCAGCAGGTGCAGGTGGAGGTGAAAAATGCTCTGCCCGGCGTTGGGGCCAACGTTGAGGACGGTGCGATAGCCGGTGCGGTGGATGTTGCGCTCCGCTGCTAACCGCGCCGCCACCCGCTGCAGGTGGCCCACCAGCGCCTCGTCCTCGGCCCGCGCCTGATCCAGGCCGCTGATGTGTTCCCGGGGAATCACCAGCAGGTGAGTCGGCGCCTGGGGATGGCTGTCCTCGAAGGCCACCGTTGTTTCGTCCTCGTACACGATCCTCGCCGGCCGCTCCCTCCGCACGATCTCACAGAAGATGCACCGCGCCATAGGCACGCCCTTCCGGTGGCGGCGGCCCCCAGCCCATCGGCCAGAAAACCCGCCGCTTCAGTGTCGCACAAGAAAGTCACAATCGGCCACCGGCTGAAATCTTGCCCCTCGTTCCCGCGCGTTTTCGGCGCCCCGAGTTCGGACTTCTGACTTCTGGCTCCCGGCTCCCGTATAATTGTTGGTTATTCTGTTGACGAAACTCTCAACCGAAGGAGTGTCTCATGGCGCAAACACAGGCGGCGGCTGTGGTCGAACGCCGCGGCGCGGTTACCTTCCTCAACAACCCGCTGACTCTGCTCGGCCCGGCAATCCAGGTGGGCCTGAGGGCGCCGGACTTCACCGTTCTCGACAATGACCTGAAGCCCGTTACCCTGAACGACACCGGAGGCAAGGTGCGGATCCTGAGTGTGGTGCCGTCGCTCGACACGCCGGTCTGCGAGCAGCAGACCCGCCGCTTCAACGAAGAAGCTGCCAGGCTGCCCAACGTGGAAATCCTGACCATCAGCATGGACCTGCCCTTCGCGCAGAAGCGCTGGTGCGGGGCGGCGGGAGTAGACAAGGTGCGGACGCTGTCGGACCACCGCGATGCCTCGTTCGGGCTGGCGTACGGCGCGCTGATCAAGGAGCTGCGGCTGGACACGCGCGCCATCTTCGTCCTCGATAAGGACGACACGGTCTGCCACGTGGAGTACGTTCAGGAGATCAGCACACATCCGAACTACGCAGCAGCGCTGGAAGCAGCCCGGAAACTGGCTGGCTGAGAGATAGTCCTGCCTGCGGCGCCCCTGGGCGAAACGGCGCCAGCCACACCAAGCGCTCGACCGCGCTTCCCGGATCCGCTATCTGTGTGCGAGAGCATGCCGGGACATGCTAAGATACTGAATTTGATCGCCCACCGGCGGGCGGTGTAGTGTGCGCAGATCCGGAGCGCGCAGGCCTCCATGTTTGAGAACCTCACCGAGAAACTCCAGCGGGTGTTCAAGAACCTGCGAGGAGAGGGCAAGCTCAGCGAAGCCAACATCCAGGATGCGCTGAAAGACATCCGGATGTCGCTGCTGGAGGCCGACGTCCACTTTCGCGTCGTCAAGCAGTTGATTGACCGCATTCGGGAGAAGGCTCTGGGCCAGGAGGTGCTGACCAGCCTTACGCCGACACAGCAGGTAATCAAGACCGTGCACGACGAGCTGGTGGAGATGCTGGGCGGGGGCGCGGCGCAACTGCGTTTTTCCTCGCAGCCGCCGACGGTGGTGCTGCTGGCCGGGCTGCAAGGCTCGGGCAAGACGACCACAGCCGGCAAGCTGGCCAAGTGGCTGTTCGGGCACGGGCATCGGCCGCTGCTGGTGTCGGTGGACCCTTACCGCCCCGCAGCGCGCCAGCAGTTGAAGGTAATTGCGCAGGCAGTCGAGCTGCCGGCCTTCGAGGGCCCGCCCGGGCTGGCCGATCCTCTGGAGCTGGGGCGGCTGGCGCGGCGGGAGGCGGCCCACAGCGGCCGGGACGTGCTGGTGGTGGATACCGCCGGCCGGCTGCACATTGACGACGAGCTGATGCAGGAGATGCAGCAGCTCAAGCAGTTGCTGGAGCCCACCGAGGTGCTGTTCATCGCCGACGCTATGACCGGCCAGGACGCGGTGAAAAGCGCCGACCAATTCCACCGCCGGCTGGGGCTTACCGGCGTCATCCTGACCAAGATGGACGGCGACGCCCGCGGCGGGGCCGCTCTCTCCATCCGCTCGGTCACCGGGCAGCCGCTGAAGTTCATCGGCGTGGGCGAGAAGTACGACGCCCTGGAGGTCTTCCACCCCGGCCGCATCGTCTCCCGCATCCTGGGGATGGGCGACGTGCTGTCGCTCATTGAAAAGGCCCAGGAGGCGATTGACCGCAAGCAGGCCGAGGAGTTGGAGCGGAAGGTCCGCGCCGACCGCTTCACCCTGGAGGACTTCCGCGACCAGCTCCGCCAGTTGCGGAAGCTCGGGCCGCTGGAGCAGATCGTCTCAATGCTGCCGCAAGTCGGCCTCTTCCGCGAGCTGCAGCAGGTGAACGTAGACGAGAAGGAACTGCTGCGCATCGAGGCTATCATCAATTCGATGACGCCCAAGGAGCGCGCCCACCACCAGATCATCAACGGCAGCCGCCGGCGGCGCATCGCCCGCGGCAGCGGGACTACGGTGCAGGAAGTGAACCGGCTGCTGAAGCAGTACGCCGAGGCGCGCAGGATGATGCGCTCGCTGTCCAGCGGCTTGCTCGGCAAGCGCCTGGGCAAGCTCCAGCTTCCTGCCATGTTGAAGTAGGACCGGCTTCTCCGCCCGTCCAGCCGAGACAGGGACCGGAATAGCCGGCACAGGCGGGCGGCGGAAGGACCGCCCGGCAGAGCCGCTGCCCCGGCGGTCCACTCTTGTGGCGGGCACCTGGAGGGCGAGGAGGTGAAACGAACGTGCTGATGATTCGCCTGGCGAGAACGGGCGCCAAGAAGAAGCCGGTGTATCGGGTTGTGGTCATTGAGAAGGAACGTGCCCGGGACGGCAGTTTCGTGGAGATCGTCGGCCATTACAACCCGCGCACCAATCCGGCCACGATTGAACTCCATCACGACCGCATCCGCTACTGGATCGAGAGGGGCGCGCGGCCCTCGGATACCGTGCGGGAGTTGATGAAGAGGCGGCCCCAGCCGCAGCAGCAGAGCGCCTGAGCCAGGCCGGTTGGCGGCCGGCCCGCGGGGTTGGCCGCCGGAGCGGCAGGCTGCCGACCCGACGGCTGCCGCTCCCAGTTCCACGGATTGCATATGATCGGCGCAGCGCCTCCTGTGAGGGGAAGCCGGAGCCACTTGCTCTTTATCCGGCGCCTACAGGCTTCCCAGATCCAGCGGTACTACTAACTAAGCGGGGGTCCGGCGGCCATGCAGGAGGCGTCAGGCAACATCAGGGGGCTGGTCGAACAGATCGCGAAGGCGTTGGTGGACGATCCCGACCAAGTGGTCGTGCGGGCCATCGAGGGGGAGCAGACCACGGTGCTCGAACTTCGAGTGGCGCCCGGCGATCTGGGCAAGGTGATCGGCAAGCAGGGGCGGACCGCGCGCAGCATGCGCACCATTCTGGGCGCTGCCGGCATGAAGCTGAAGAAGCGCTTCACCCTGGAAATCCTGGAGTGAAGCGGCGCTCTCCACAGCCGGCGCCCGGCTCCGGGCGGCCCTGCTTGGAGGCCGAGGAGTTCGTTACCGTCGCCCGCATCCGGCGTGCGCGAGGGCGCTGCGGGGAAGTGCTGGCCGAGCTGTTCACCGACTTCCCGGAGCGGTTCCGGCAGCGGGAAGACCTCCTCCTATACCGGCCCGGGGGCCAGCGCAGACTCGTCGGCCTGGAGAAGGCTTGGTTTCATAAGGGAAACGTCGTCCTGAAGTTCGCCGGGATTGACAGTATTGCCGCCGCCAAGACACTGGCCGGCTGTGAGGTGCAGATTCCGGTGGAGCGCCGCCTGCCGCTGGGTGGCTCCGCCGTCTACTGGAGTGATTTGCCGGGCTGCCGTGTGGTCCAGGGGAAGCGGGAACTGGGAGTGGTTCGTCACCTGGACCCCACCATCGGCACCCCGGTGCTGGTCGTAGACACGCCGCAAGGGGAGCTGTTGATTCCTTTTGCCGAGGAGATATGCCGGCGGGTTGACCTGGCAGGCCGGCGGATCGAGGTGGAACTGCCCGAGGGGCTGGAGGACCTGAACCGGTAGGGGCGGATCGCCCCTGTCAGCAGGCCTCGCTGGCGGCCGGCGACCTGGCCTTCGTTGCTGCGCCCATGGTTTACGACATACTGACCATCTTCCCCGGGTTTTTTGCCGGGCCGCTGGACCACGGCATCCTGCGCAAGGCCCGGGAGGCGAACTTGATTGACGTTCGCGTCCGCAACCTGCGCGACTACACGCGCGACCGCCACCAGGTGGTGGACGATCGCCCGTTCGGCGGCAGCGAGGGGATGGTGCTGAAGCCCGAGCCGGTCTTCGCCGCCGTGGAGGCCTTGGCGGAGGAAATGCCCGGGCCCGCCGACCGCCGCCGCGTCATCTTGCTGTCGGCGCAGGGTTACCTGCTGAACCAGGCGCGCGCCGCGCAACTGGCCGGCTACGAGCACCTGGTGCTGATCTGCGGGCGCTACGAAGGCGTGGACGAGCGGGTCGCCGAGCACCTGGCCGACGAAGAGCTTTCCATCGGTGACTACGTGCTGAGCGGCGGCGAGCTTCCCGCAGTCGTCCTGATCGACGCCGTAACCCGGCTGTTGCCGGGCGCCCTGGGACACGAACTGTCGGTGGTGCGGGAATCGTTTGCCACCAGCGGCGGCGGGGTGGGCATCCTCGACTGCCCGCATTATACGCGCCCGGCCGAGTTTCGCGGCTGGAGGGTGCCGCAAGTGCTGCTCTCGGGCCACCACGAGCAGGTGCGCCGCTGGCGCCGCAAGAAGGCGCTGGAGAAGACCCTGCGCAACCGGCCCGACATCCTCGAGAGGGTGACGCTCGGCAACGAGGACCGCCAGCTGCTCGCCGAAATTCACCAGGAGATGAGAAGGGCATGAATCCCGTTGAGAAGATTGCCGCGCAACAGATGCGCACCGACCTGCCGGACTTCAAGCCGGGCGACACCGTCCGCGTGCACGTCAAGATCAAGGAGGGCGACAAGGAGCGCCTGCAGGCTTTCGAGGGGACGGTCATCGCCCGCAAGAACTGGGGCCCGGGCGAAACTTTCACCGTGCGCAAGATGAGCTTCGGCCACGGCGTCGAGCGAATCTTCCCCTTGCACTCCAAGGTGATCGAGCGCATTGAGGTGTTGCGGCGCGGGCGGGCGCGGCGCGCCAAGCTCTACTACCTGCGCCGACTGAAAGGTAAGGCCGCCCGGCTGCGCGAGCGCGAGTAGAGGCGCGGTCCCGCGGGTGTTTTGCGGTCCCGATTCCTGCTGTGCTAGCCCGAAGTCGGGCTAGCATGCCCCGATCAGCTATGCCATGCACGTCGCGGTGGGAAAGGCGCGCGTACGCAGCCGGCAAACGCTACGTGGCCGGCGTGGACGAAGTGGGTCGGGGCGCCCTGTTCGGGCCGGTGGTGGCTGCCGCCGTGATCCTGGATCCCTCCTGCCCAATCCCGCTGATCAATGACAGCAAGCAGGTCCCTGCCGGCCTTCGCCAGGAGCTGGCGGACAGGATTCACCAGGAGGCCATCGCCTGGTCGGTGGCAGCAGTTGATGCGGCGCGCATCGACCTGGTGAACATCTACCAGGCCTCGCGCCAAGCCATGCGCCAGGCGGTGCTGCGGTTGCAGCCGCGGCCGGACCTGGTTCTGGTGGATGCCCTGAAGCTGGACCTGCCCTGGGAGATCGAGCAGCGGGCCATCATCCACGGCGACGCCCGCTCAGTCTCGATCGCGGCTGCCTCGATCGTAGCCAAGGTCTACCGCGACGGGCTAATGCAGGATTGGGATGCCGTCTTCCCCGAGTACCACCTCGGCCGCAACAAGGGCTACACAACACGCCACCACCTGAGCTCCCTCCACCAGTTCGGGCCCACGCCCCTGCACCGCATGAGCTACTATCCGGTGGCGATCCGTTCCCTGTTTCCCGTCGCTTGGGACAGGCAAAACGAGACGCTGCCGCTCTTCCCGGACCAGGGGCAGTAGGCAGAGCGGCGGGATTGCCCGACGCTATGATTGGACCAGCGGGTTTCGCACGGCAAGAGCAGGAAATCGAGTGAAGTCGCGGTCGGCGGTCCACAGTTCTTCCACGCCGTGGTGCAGGCAGAGGGCCGCGATCCGAGCATCATGCACCTGCGAGCCCCGACATTGCGCCGCCCCAACCATCGCGCGCAGCCGCCTCCAGTAGTCCCCAGACTCGGCCAGCAGCACCACGCCCGGCGACTGCAGCCAGGCATCCACCTGCGCCAGAGCCCGCTCCAGCGGCGTCGGGGGTACAAAAATGCGCGGGTGCGTCACGACCGCCAGAAACTCGTGAATCGAGGGCCAGGGAATCGCCCAACTGCGCCGCCCTTCGGCCAGCCCTTCGATCGTGCTGTAAGCAGCTTCATGCCAGGACGAATCCTCCCGGTGCGCGTAAACCAGCAGGTTGGTGTCTACCGCAATCATGCCCCGCGCCCTTCATAGGACAAGTCCCGGATCCTCGCCCAGGAGCCATCGGCAACATCCGGGTGCAGTCCCTCCCCCCGGAAGGTGAGCTTGCACAGCTTAAACGGCTGGCTGTTCTTGCGGTTCTCGATCACCCGCCGCAGGCCCTCTTCGATGAGGGCCCGGACAGTGGTGTTCTCGCGAGAAGCAAGCTGTCGAGCTTCATCCAGAAGCGATTGAGGAATCTCAACGGTTGTCTTCATACATCTAAGCTTAGACGATAATACATCTAGATGGAAGACAATTTGTTCGGGTAGGCTGAAGGTGGCTGGGGATATCGGGCAGAATCCCGAAAGATACTTATAAGTGCTTGGTTCTGAGTAAGTTACTGAGCATGGTGCCCCATGATGATGTCGTAGAGACGCATCAGGTCTTCGGCTGAGTAGTACTCAATCAACAGCCTTCCTTTCTTGGAACTCCCGGAAAGGCGGACGCGCGTACCGAGTGTCCTCTCCAGGTCTTGCAAGGCAGCACGGATGTTCGGATCCCAGGCCCGTGTGCTTCTTCCCGTGGGACCACCGGCTTCCCCACTCTTGCTCCTGGACGCCACCAGCCTCTCGGTGGAGCGAACCGAAAGATCACGCCGGACGATTTCTAACCCGACTCGCCGCTGCTCGGCTGGAGAGACCAAGCCGAGCAGAGCCTTGGCGTGACCGACACTAATCTTGCCTTCGGTGAGCAGTCGCTGCACTTCAGCGGGGAGGCGCAGCAGGCGAAGCAGGTTGGTGATTGTGGCGCGATCCTTGCCGGTCTGCCGTGCGATCTCCTCGTGGGTCAGGCCAAACTCCTGAACCAGGCGGTCGAAGGCTTCAGCCGCCTCTATGGGGTTCAGATCCTCACGTTGCAGGTTCTCAACCAGGGACAATTCCAGGGCGCGGTCCTTCGGCGCCTCCCGGACGATAGCCGGCACCACGGGCAATCCCGCCAACTGGGCCGCACGCCAGCGGCGCTCCCCGGCGATCAATTGAAACTTCCCGGGCCCCGCCGCACTCGCCGGCGCCACAACAACCGGTTGCAGCAACCCATGAGCGCGAATTGAGGCAGCCAGCTCTTCCAGGCTCTCGGCGGGGAACTTCTTGCGAGGCTGGTCGGGGCTGCGCAGGATGGTATCAACGGGAATCTGGCGCAGGTTCGGACCCGGGGTCGGAGTGGGCAAAGTTGGTGCTGCGCCGGCGCGCGGTTCGGGAGCCACAGCGGTGGTTCGACGCGACTCCAGCAGGGCGCTCAGACCGCGGCCCAGGGCTCTACGCGGTGGCCGTGCGCCCGCCGAGGACTCCTTCTCGGTCATGGTTCATGATCTCCTTTGCCAGGCGGATGTAACTCTCGGCGCCTTTGGAGCGAACGTCGTAAAGCAAGATCGGCTTGCCGAAACTGGGCGCCTCCGCCAAGCGCACATTGCGGGGAATCACCGTCTGAAACGTCTTATCCGCAAAGAAGTCCCGCAAGTCTTCAGCCACTTGGTGGGACAAGTTGGTGCGCTCGTCGAACATGGTGAGCAGCACGCCCTCCAACACCAGCGCCGGATTGAAAGCCTGGCGGATGCGGTCCACGGTGTCCAGCAGCTCGGAGACGCCCTCCAGGGCAAAGTATTCGCACTGAATCGGCACCAGCAGCGAATCGGCCGCCACCAGCGCGTTGAGCGTGAGCAAGTCGAGGGCGGGCGGGCAATCAATCAGGATGTAACGGAAGTCGGGCCGCAACGGCGCCAGCAACCGGGCCAGGCGGCTTTCGCGCTGCTCTTCGCCCACCAGTTCAATGTCGGCCCCCACCAGGTTCCTGTCGGAAGGAACCAGCGCCAGCCCCTCCAGTTCGGTTTCCAGGATCAG
>CAYVGN010000014.1:15853-16446 GCA_964451215.1 uncultured Acidobacteriota bacterium | reverse complement strand
GGCTTTGGCCAACGCGGGCGGGTCGTGGGGCGGCACCAGCAGGGCGGTCCGCCCATCCTCCAGCGCTTCGGCGATGCCGGGTACACGGCTGGCGACAATGGGCCGGGCGGCAGCCATGGCCTCCAGCACCGCCAGCGGGCAGCCTTCCTGGTGCGTGGCGTAGACAAAGAGGGCGGCCTGGGCCAGCCGCCACCGCGCTTCTTCGCTTGTCAGCGCGCCCAGGAACTGCACGCGCCCGTTCAGCCCCAACTGGCCCGCGCGCTGCTCCAGAGCAACGCGCCGCACGCCGTCGCCCCCGAGCAGCAGCCGGAAGTTCCTGCCGCGCGCCGCCAGCAGCGCGGTCGCCTCGAGCAAGGTGGCGTGGTCCTTGGAGGGAGAAAGCGTGACCAGCATCAGCAGTTCCGGAATCTCTGTGCCTTCGCTGGCCGGCGACTGAATCCCGGAGTCGGCGACTCCGTTGGGGATCACCAGCGAATCCACGCGCAGGTTACGGCGCAGCAGCCGCGCCAGGTGCGGCGCCACCGCTACCAGGCGATGCGCCGCAACCACCCCGGGGAGCCAGCGCAGGATACCCGGCAGGGTCTGCGCCAGGA
>CAYVGN010000014.1:3401-15843 GCA_964451215.1 uncultured Acidobacteriota bacterium | reverse complement strand
GCCGATGGCGGCCCGCCAGATGAACTCGCGCGGCTGGAGTGCCGGGCCAGCCGCCACAGGGAAGGCAGCGCGCGGCGCAACGGGACGTGCATCCAGGCAACGCCGGCAGCCTCCAGCCGTTCGCGAAAGCCGGGGGCCAGCGGCTCCCGCCCGAAGAAGCAGACCAGGGGCTGGAAGCGGCGGCGATCAGCGAGCCGCGCCAGTTCCACGGCAACCTCCCCCGTGCCGCCCGGGCCGCTATAAGCGATATGCAAGATGCGTGCGCTCACGCGAGTGGTACCAGTAGCAGGCCGCGGCAATCAGAAAGAACGGCGCTACCTGCAGGCGCATGCGGTAAGCGGTGCCCAGGTTGGCCAGCAGCAGCGAGTAGAACAGCGTCAGTCCCAGGCAGATGCTGATGAAGGGAATGGCCTGGCGGCGCCGGAGCAGCTTCACCATGCCGGCGAAGCCCAGCACCAGCGCCGGATACCAGATGGGGATGTCCAGCCAGGTGAGGAAGTGAGTCAGCTTGCGGGCCTGCCAGGGCAGCGGCCCGGCCAGAAAGTGCGCGGCGCCCACCGGCAGGAACTTGGCCACCTGCAGCGGCGAACTCAGGTCGGCGTCCTTGGCGAAGTCAGAGTCGCCGCCCGTGGTGGAGGCGCGAAGTGATTCCAGTTGGTGAACCTCGCGAGTATTCCCGTAATAGGACCACGTACTGCCCGTTAGCCGGATGCCCACCACAGCCGTGGCCAGCAGCGCGGCAATAAAGACCGGGCTGGACCCACGGCGGCCGCCGCGCGCCTGCCAGGAGGTGATCAGAAAGGCCACGGCACAACTGGTGTACAACACGACCGGCAAGTAGAAGCGGAATTCGGCCAGCAGCACCGTCGAGAGCAACAGGCGGGCGATAGTCTTCGTTTGGACCCTGCGGTTCAGCACGCGCACCAGGTCCAGGGCCAGCGTCACCACCAGCAACACGATCAGCGAGTCTTTCAGCAACTGCGTGCTCCAGAAAATGCTGTTGGGGAACCAGGCGAAGGCCAGCACCGCCAGGCGCGCCACCCGCGGTTCGGGGCTCATCTCGCGGCTTAGGAAGTAGATCGGCGCAACGGTGAAGGTGCTGGCCAGCACGCTGAGGTTCTGCCCCAGCAGCAGGTTGGGCCCGAAGAGGCTGTAAACTGCCGCGGTTAACAGGTAAAAGCCGGGGTGGGCGGAGGTTTTCGACCAGGCGTAGATTTCGTCGAGGCGTCCCGCCCAGAGCCATTCGGCGATCCGAAAACCGATGGTGTGGTACTTCAGCGCGTCGTGCTTGCCGATGAGCACGAGCGCCTCGACCAGGTAGGCGCAGGCCAGGCGCAGGACGAAGGCGAGCACCACAACGCGCGTCAGGTAAGCGCGGTCTTCGGCCGGCATCGCCCTGCGGAAGCGAGCCAGCAACAGCAGGAAAAACGCCGCCGGCACGAAGCACGATGCCGTCAGGTTCGGCCACAGCACCAGGCTGGCAGCCGTGGCGGCGCAAAGCAGCACGAGCCAGGTCATGGGGAAAGGAAAGGGCCCAGGCGGCCGCGCAGTCCATCGAGAAAAGCCCGGCAGAGCAGGCGCAGACGAAACGCCCGCCGGTCATCCCACAGCAGGATGCCGCCGGCCATGCGCCCGAAACGATATGCCGCTTCCAGCAACGCGGACACCCGGCCGGGGCTGCGGGAAAAGTAATAGGTCCGGTTGCGCAGGCCGGTGCATTGTTTCAAGAACACGGGAACATTGGGCCGCCGATGTCCGCGCACGACGTGCGTGCCCCGCGAAGCATCGTCCTCATGCACTACACGGCTGCCCGGGACGCAGAGGATGGGCCCGTGGCGGCGGAGGCGCAGGCAGAACTCGTAGTCGGCGAACCAACTGAAATAGCGGGCGTCGGGGAGCCCGGCTCGCTGCACCACCGCGGCGCGCACCAGCAGTCCGGCGAAGGCGGCTGCCTCCACGGGGAAGACCGGGCGGAGGTACAGCGCCGCATCGGGCAGGCGCAGGCGACGGCTATGGCCCACCGCCTCCCACTTTTGCAGCCGCCCGGCGGCATCCTGCTTCAGCGAAACCAGTGCCGCCGTCTCGGCAGCGCTGAACTCGGGGCGGCAGGCCAGCGCTTCCAGGGCCCCCCTCAGCGGCCAGGCGTCGTCATCCATCAGCCACACCCAGTCGGCGCCGGCCTCCATGGCGCGCTTGATTCCCGCAGCAAAGCCTGCCGCCGGACCTGCGTTGTGCGCCAGGCGCAGCACGGTGAGACGTTCTCCAAAACGGCGTCGTGCTTGTTCACCGATGCTTTCTGGACTGCAGTCGTCCACCAGGATGACTCCCGCCGGCAGCGCGGTCTGGGCGAAAACCGCGCTCAGGGCTTTTATCGCCGACTGCGAGCGGTCGTAAGTGGGAATGACGGTCCAGATTCTCTGGCTCGAGTCCGGCATTGAGTTCAATTCCGCGCCAGCAGGGCGTCCGCATTCAGGGTGGCGCTGTCGCAGACCGCGGAAGGGGGGTTCTCCGCGGCCAGGCCCCCGCGGTAAAGGGCTTCCACCTCGGCCACATGCTGCTCCATGCTCTTCACCGGGCCGATCTGTTGCCGCAGGCGCAGGATGAGGTCCGGATTTCGGATGAACCGCCGCATCGCTTCGCGCAACTCAACCGGATCACCGGGCGGCACCAGGAAGCCGTTCTGCCCGTCGCTGACGGAGTCGGGGATGCCCCCGATGCGCGTAGCAATGACGGGGATCCTGGCGGCCAGGAACTCCAGACACACCAGCGGGTACCCCTCCCGCCAGACGGACGGTACGACGCCGACGTCGGTGGCCTCCAGGATCTGCTGCAGTTTTTCGCGGCGGTACCGCCCGTAGTAGCGCACCTGGCCGCGCGCTTCGGCCTCAGCCACCGCACCCCTCACCGCCGCCTCTACTTCGCCGTCAATCCGTAGAACGGCATCGGTGGGCGGGAGGTCGCGAATAGCCTCAAGCAGGACTTGCGCTCCCTTGCCGCGAGAGAAACCGCCGCGGAAACCAAAAACCAAGGGACGAGAAGGCGAGCGTGCAGTGGGACGGACGCTGCCGATCAGGCCCACCGTGGTGCCAATACGCACCAAGCGGTCGGCGGGAACGCCGCATTGCAGGTGGAGATCGAAGAGGGCGGAAGACAGAGCATGCACAACGTCGGCTTGGCCGAGCAGGCGCACGAACTCCGCCCGGCGGAAGCGAAAGGCGGCCGCTTGTTCCTGGGCATGGGAGTGGGCGGATGTCCGCGACGCCAGCCGCGAGCGCCGCCAGCTGGCAAACAAACCTCGCGCAGCCGGACGCAGCGCCTGGTACAGACGAGGGCAATGATTCCGAAGCGGGCGGGCTCCGTGCCATGCCGCCGATTTGACCCGCATCCACCCCGCCTCCGACGGCGAGTGGCGGCAGCACTCCAGACAACCCCATCCGTCCCCGTAGTCCGTGCAGTTTTCCTGCCTGGCCTCGCGGTAGAGCAACTGCGTCGGGCAAAGCGAATGAAAGTCCTCCAGGGTCACCACCAGGCGGATTCCCGCATCTTTCACGTCGTCGATGAGGCGGGCGGGCAGGCCGAGAAGCATTTGCACGTGGACGACATAGGGACGAACGTCTTCGAGGATGCGGCGGAAGATGCGGCGCAGGCCTTGGTGGTCGATGTCCAACTCCGGCTGCCGCGTGCCCACGAAAGGAGTTACCCGGGCCGGTGGGTTGCGCACTTCATAGATCCCCACGCCCTCGCGGACCCAGGTTTGGAGATGGGGCCGGAGGCGGAAATCCGACCGCCCGCAGCAGAAGTAATGCTGCTCGTGACCCCGCTCCGCCAGGGCGCGCATCAGGTCCTCGACGTAGACCGTTACCCCGCCACTGAACAGGGGCGAATAGCCCCAACCCACGTGCAGGATGCGCATCAGAACCGACTCGTTTTCAATTGGTTACCCGACTAGAACCCCAGGGCCGCCTCGCCGTTTGCCCGAAGTGCGCAATCAGCGGACGGGAATGACGCTGGACTTGGAGGGCAACTCGGCTGCCAGCGCCGCAGTGCGGTCCGCGGAATCGGCGCAACCTTGCTTGCCGGGTTCCGCGCGCCCCGCCAGGCGCATCAACCATTCGATGTCGCCATGCAGGCAGGAGGCGACGTAGCCGCACAGGGCCGCGGCGCAGATGTCGGGTGTCGGTGCCCGAAACGCCGCCCGAAAGCGCACCCGCGCTTCCTTCCAGGCTTTCGCCCGGAGCAGCCGCCTCCCCTCGAGGAAGATGAACCTGCCCTCGCTGCGTGCCAGGCGCCGTTCCAGCTCCTTCTGCGCCTTCCGGGAGAGGGTGCCGTCGTGGCGATGCTTCTCCAGGAATGCCAGCGCGCACCGGTGAATTCCGCGCACAACCGCCTCCCGGTTCACCGTCGTCACGTTGTTGGGGTGCTTCCGCCACAAGTACGTAACCTGGTTGGTGAAGAAGAACCTGCCTTTGAGTCCCAGCTCCAGCAAGGTCGGGTAATCAGCTACCGGCAGATCCGGTGTCTGCTGGAACCCGCCGATGGCTTCCAGGGTCGCCCGGCGGAGGAGGGCGCCGACGGCGCTGGCCACCATACCCTGGCTATGCAGCATGGCGTAGGTAATGGCGCCCGGAGGATCATTTCGCAGGGCCGCAGAGCCGTACGTCAGCCGTAGCTCAGGCGCAGGAATCACCAGCCGCACCGGCGCACCGTCGGACCCAAAGCCGCGGCAGATCCCGTAGGACACCACGACCTCGCGATCTTGAAAGGCGGGAACCAGCGAGGCGAGCCTGTCCGCAGGCCAGATATCATCCCCCTCCAGAATCCCTATCAGTTCACCCTTCGCTAGGCCGAGCGCCCGGTTGTAAGTTTCGGCCAGCCGGAACACGCCCTTGTGCCGCTGGCGGTGGTAGCGAATCCGCGGATTGGAGTACTCGGAAACAAGCGCCGCCGTGCGGTCAGTGGAACCGTCGTCCACAACGATCTGTTCCCAACAGGGGTAGCTCTGCCGCAGAACGCTCTCGATGCATTCGCGGATGAAGCGCTCGTGGTTATAGACCGGAGTGATGATGCTGACCAGGGGCTGAAACGGGGCGCGCACAACCGTCCTCCGTCAGTGCACTTTGGCTGCGCGTGAGCCTGCGGCAGCGCGCGGCGCAGCCACGCAGACCAGGTAGAGCGGCTCCTCCCAGCGGTGGAGTGGCTGGACCCTGTGCAGGTCGCGGCAAACGGGCCGCTCCTGCGGAGAACTCAAGCGCGACTGAACGCGCCTGGTCATCGCACATCCTTGCGCGACCCAGCGCATCCAGCCCCGCTTTCCGGCGTGGTGCAGAACCCGCGAGCGCCAGGCAGGGTAGATCCCTTGCCCATACAGCCCCCGCACCTCGAAGAACTCTTCCAACAGCCGCAGGAACTCCGGCTTGTTCCATTCGCGGAAGTGGTGGGGGTTTGCCGGTGTGTCCTCAAGGCGGTTCCCGGGGCTGACCAGGTAGCGATTGGGGGTGGAAATCACTAGCAGGCCTTCTCGCCGGAGAACACGGTGTACATTGGCCAGAAAGCTGCGCGGCCGGTCGAGGTGCTCTACCGTCTCGAAAGAAATCGCCACGTCAACCGTGCGGTCGTTCATGCGCGAGAGCAGGCAGGCGTCGTCACAAAGGAACCGGATCCGGTCGCAGGTGCGGTAGCGCGCCTCGGCCAGCGCGATGGCCTCGACGCTGATATCCACGCCGAGGTAACTTCTGGCCCCGGCGCCGCACAGCAGGGGCGCGGCATAACCGCACCCGCAGGCGACGTCGAGCAGGTCCCGGCCCAATACGAACCGCGACGCGAACCGGTATCGCTCCAGATGCTGAAAGTACAGGCTCGTGTCCGACTCGCCAGGAACTACACGCTCAAGAAAAACGTGCTCCGCTTTTGCTTCAGATCCCTGGTCAACAACCATGCTTTGGGCTCAGCAGGGTGCTATCGGGCCAATCGCAAGCGGATTCCCGGCTTCGCTCGGAATGGCACGGTAAGCACCTTTTCAGCACCCTGTCAGTACTTGGGCGAGGCCACCGGTTTCAGAAGAAGGGAGAGTCGAAACTGGGTCCGCTCCTGTGAATCCAGAGCCACCAACAGGATCGCTGCCCCGTAGCCGGCCAAAGCGATCCCGCAGGCACCGGCCAGGCTCCAGAACGATTCCACCCGCGAACGCAGCAAAAGCAGGACGCCGGTGCTGAACAGCGCGCAGGCGGCAGGGGGGAAATAACCGCGCAGCAACACGGATTTCCAGCTCACGTCCAGGCGTCGGTTGACCGCATTGACCAGGAGCGGGATGATAAGCGCCTGCGAGACTAGAAAAGCGGTCGCCGCCCCGCAAAGTCCGTAGCGCGGGATCAACAGGATGAACAAGAGCACATTGGCACCGGCGTTCAGCAGCGAGAACTTGGCGGGGATCCACGGATTGCCGACGCCCTGGGCAACCACGAACGGCACGTAGCCGCAGATGTTGAATAGGAAGCCCAGCGCCAGCAGTTGCAGCACGAGGGCACCGTGGGCGGAAAAGTCCGGTCCAATCCAGAAGTGCAGGATGGGCTCGGCCAACACCAGCAGCACGACGGCCACGGGGAGGCCGACAACCGCGACCATCTTGGTGGCTAGCAAGTACAGTTCCCGCAACTTGGCCGTCTCCGGCGCCGAAGAAAGTCCGCTCACCGAGGGGAAAACCACCGTCGTGATATTGCCTGTGGCCGCCACAGTTTTTTCGGCCAGCGAGTACGGGATGGTGTAGAAAGCCACCGCCGCCATCGGCAGGTAATATGCCACCAGAACCCGGTCCAGGCGGTGGACAACCACCCCACAGGCCCCGGACAAGAACACGAAGAAGGAGAAGCGCAAGAGCTGCCAGAAGGCCTCACGGTCCGGCACGGGCCGAAGCTTGAGACCCGGGAGCGCCTTCCGAAGGAAGCAGGTGTAGGAGGCAACGCCCACGGCAGCAGCGAGAAGGGAGACCAGCAGAACGGCCCTCACCGAAAAGTGCAGGGCCAGGATCAGGACCGAGCCAAGGTAAGCGACGCTGGCAACCAGGATGTTCACGCGGCTGTAAATGTCAAACCTTTGCAGGGCGACCGTTAGCCCCGCTAGCACCTCGGTGACCACGGAAAGCAAAACCGCCACGCCGCTCACGAGCACGGCGAATCCGGCGACCTGCCGGACGTTCTGTTCGCCATGGAAGAGCATGGCGGAAATGGGTTGCCGGAAAGCCGCCAGCAGCAGGCAGGCGGTCAACCCGCAGAGCAGCGAGACTGCCAGGGCCGTCTGGAACAGGCGGGAAATGGCCGGCAACTCCCCTTTCCAGTAAAGCCCGGCGGCCTGCTGCGACAGCGCCCTTGCCACACCCAGGTTCACCAGGCCGGCAAAGCAGCCGAGCGTCGCCACCAGCACCACCAGCCCGTAAAGCGAGGCGCCCAGGCGGTGGACGATGTACGGCAACGCCGCCAGGCCCAGGGCCAGCACGTAAGTCTGCGCGAGGAAGTTCGAAAGCGTGTTGCGGACGAGCCTGTGTCCCAAGGCTTCTTGCAGATCTTGCATCAGAGGGGTGCCGCGCGGCTTCCGTGCTTCTCCAGCCAGGCGCCGTCCATTTCCACGGCGACCGAGCGGGCCAACATCTGCACGGAGATAACGACCCGCAGGCAATCGCGCCGGGCCAGCAGGATGCCCTCCAGGCCTTCGAGCGGGCCGCTGCGCACCCGCACCCGGTCGCCAATCTTCAGGAAGGGGACGGGCTCCATGCGGGCGCGAGCGGCCATGGCGATGCGCAGGTTCTCTACCTCCACTTCGGGCACCGGCAGGGGGCCGTTGCGGTCGCTCACCAGGTGCAGCAGGCCGGGAGTCTGCAAGACCGGCAGGCGCCGGAAGGGGTCGCAGCGCACGAACACGTACCCGGGGAACAGTGGCAGCTCCAGTTGCTTCACGCGGTCTTTCCAGCGCCGGGCGGTCCGGTAGCTGGGAAGCAGGATCTCGTAGCCGCGCCGCTCCAGCGACGTAGCCGCCACCTTTTCATGGTGCGGGCGCGTATAGGCGGCAAACCAGCTCAGCAGAGAATGCCCCACACTACCGTCCTGTCACCTACATCTCCGCGGTGTAAGTGAAGAAAAGTTACCTGTCTTGCCGCGCCGGAACCGGAGCCCGGACCAGCGCCAAACCCACTCCGTACAGAATGGCGAACGTCAGGGCCGTGGCCGGGATGTGAAAGTGAAACTCCACGAGCGCGTGGACCAGCACTCCGACGCACCCCGCAAAAATCCCGGCCACCACCGCGCGACGGCGGTTATCTTCCAGCGAACCCGGACGCATCGGATTCCCTCGTGGCCGCTGCCTCCTACCGGAATCCTGGCGGGATGAACCCGCCGCTACATGGCGCGCCAGCAAGCCAAGACCGGCGAGGAAAACCAGCAGGCACAATGCGCCGGGGATTCCCATCTCCACCAACAGCTCCGCCAGGTCGTTGTGGGCGTGGTCCCAGAAGAGTCCGTCGTCAAAACTCTTGAAGCGCGGGTAGACCGCGCCGAACGTGGCCAAGCCGCTGCCCCACAGCGGGTAGGCGCGGAGCATGGCCATCGCATCCCGATCCACCTGGAGGCGGACAGTGAGAGAAGTCTCGGCGGGGAAGCGGAGCAAGGTTCCCAGGCGCTGGATGAGGGCCGGGCCGCCGAGCCAGAGGCCGAGGCCGCCCAGCGCCGGCAGCACGAACAGAAGCGCGTGCCAGCAGCGGCCTTCACCTCTGCTGCCGCCCGCCAAGGCCATCGAGCCCAGCAAGAGCAACTGGAGCAGCAGCACCACCAGGCCGGCGCGCGACAGGCTCAGCGCCACCGACACCATCATCACCAGCGCCATGAACAGGAACAGGCCGGCCTGCTCCCGGCGCACGCCCCGGTACATCACCAGCGCCAGCGGCAGCGGGGCCAGCAATTCCATGTAGCCGGCGTAGTGGTTCTTGTTGATGAACGGGCCGTAGGCGGTGGGTCCGTGCGCCAGTTCGCGGAACAGGTAGATGGTGTCGTGGGGCGCAGCCAGGCCCTGCAGGATGGCGAACAGCGCCAGGGCAGACCCGAAGATCGCCAGAAACAGCGGGAGGCGGCGCAGTTCCTCCGCGTTCAGCGCGTTGAAGGCCAGGGTCCAGGCCAGCGCCAGGCCGGCGCCCCAAACCAGCTCTTCGCGCGTGCCGTGGCGGTAGAGCGTGCGCTGGAACGCCAACTGCAAAGCGGCCCAGCACAGGAAGCCGGCCAGCGGGGCGTACAGCAGCGTGGGGCGGAAGAGCAGGCGGCGCCGGACGATGGCGTCGCCCACCCAAACCAACCCCAGCAGCGCCAGCACCAACAGGACAATGGCGCGTGCCCAGGCATCTACTGCGCCGAAAGCCAGTGGGGCAAACGCGGCCAGCAGGCAAACACCCAGAAAAACGACGCGGCTGGCCAGCGGCGACACGGCTGCGGCCAGCCCCGCCACAGCCACCCGCGGCTTTCCGCTGCCCCGGGAAGCACCGGACTCGCAAACCTGCCCCTCCCTGCCGCGCTCCACAGTCGGCCGGAAGACCGCCTCTAGAGCCGCGAGTCTGCCGGTTGCAGGTTGAGATCGCGCAGCCATAGTGTTCCGCCGATCGGTTCGTCCCAGGGGGGCGCCGCCGGGCGGCGCACGCCGATCTTCACCAGCTCCGTTGCCGGGCCCGTTCGGAATTCCACCACTCTCCGTTGCCAGGGAATGGAGCCGAGCACCGGCTCCGACGCGGCGAGCAACTGCTCGCTGTACCCGTCGCGCACCTCCAGCCTGGGGCCGCTGCTGGAAGTGATTGCTTCGCCCCTGACCGCTGCCCCGAGGCGATAGCTGGTCCCCGGCCGAACGGCGACCGGTTGACGGAGGTGCCAGTAGTCGGGATTGTCGCGGCCGCTGAAGCGCACGGCCAGGGCCCGCCTGCCCTGGGTCGGCGTGTCGTAGGCCAGCTCGACTCCCGGCGCTGGCGACAACAGCCAGTCAAACCCGCCGTTCTGCGTCTTCTGCTGGAAACCAGCGTTATAGATCAGGTTGCCGGGGTCTGTCGGGGGGAAGGCCTCCTCCCAAACGCGCCTGGCCTCCGCCGGACGGCGGGCAGCGAGCAGCCCGTTGACGTAGTGCAGCGCCGACGGCTGGCCCGGCGCCTGACCCCATTGGCGCGCCCACTGCCAGGCGCGTGCCGCCTCCTCCCATGCGGCGCGATTCACCAGGAACCGCAGGTAGGCCTCCGCGGCGGGCACGGTTCGAGGCAGGGCACGGCTGAGGATTTGCGCCCGGTCCGGCGCCCATTTCCAGCAGACCTCGAAAACCGCCGCGGCCGCCCCCAGATCGCGGAGCAGCGCCTGTTGGAAACAGCCCAGCGCACTGTCCCATTCCCGGCGGCGGACAAAGAAGTTGCCGGCTGCCTCCAGCACGTGGGCGGAGGCGGGCGCAAGCGCCACGGCCTCCCGCACAGCGCTGCGGGCCGCGGCCAGTTCCCCCTGCGCCTCACAAACGAAGGAGTATTCCAACCAGGCCTCCGGCTGGTAACGGTTCAAGCGCAGCGCCGCCCGGTAGGAGCGCATCGCCAGCGGCAGGTCCAGCGAGGCCAGCGCCCGGCGCGCGAGTTCGCGCTGCAGTTCGGCGTTGTCCGGGTCCAGCGACAGGGCGCGGTGCAAGGCGGCCAGGTCGCCGGCGGGCAGGTGGGCGGCCGCGTGGCGGGCTCCCTCGCCGGCCAGCAGCAGGGCCACCGCCAGCGCGGCGGTCGCCGCCAGCGCCCTCCGCCACCAGGCTTCGAGCGAAATCTGGCGAAACTCAAGCCTCGGCTTCATGCCTTCGCGTCGCGCACCTCGTTTCGGTCCTCGTGGTGATACCGGTAGCGGCGGTCGTTGTAGCCGTAACCATAGTTGCGGTAGCAGTAGTAGTAATAGTCGGCCGACTCCATCAACACCCCGTTCAGCAGGACCCCCAGGATCTTTCCGTTCACCTTGGTCAGCAGGCTGGTGGCGTGGCGAAGCGCCTCGCGGGTGGTGATGCCGCCGCGCGCCACCAGGATGGTGCCGTCGGCCAGCACCGAAAGCAGGGTGGCGTCGGTGATGGAGAGCAGGGGCGGCGAGTCCACGATGATGTGCGTGAAGCGCGAGCGCAGGGCCAGCAACAGCTTCGCCATGCTCTCCGATCCCAGCAGTTCCGCCGGGTTGGGGGGAGTGGGCCCGGAGGGCAACACGTACAGGTTGGAGATCTCCGGGCTGCGGAAGATCACCTGCTCGGCCGGGTGCGTTCCGGTAAGGATGTTGGAGAGGCCGTAGGGCCAGTCCAGTTGCAGGGCCTTGGCGATGCGCGGCCGGCGCAGGTCGCCGTCCAGCAGCAGGATGTCGCCGCCCCACTGCGCCAGCGAAACGGCCAGGTTCAGCGCCGTGCTCGTCTTGCCCTCCTGCGGCTGGGCGCTGGTTACCAGGATGACTTGCGGCGGCTGCCCGGGAGTGGACAGCAGCAAGGCGGTGCGCACGGTGCGGTAGGATTCGGCGATATCGGAATGGGGGTCATGCAGAGGCACCAGGTCAATGCTCCCTTGGCCGTTCCTGCCGGGTTTGCCCGGGGCGGTGCCGGTGCGGGTGCCGCAATCGTTGCGGCCCTCCCGCAGCCGGGCGTGCCCGGCCTCGGCCGGCTTGAAGGCGGGGATGAAACCGAGCGCCGGGAAGGGCACCAGTTGCTCGAGCTGGTCCGGAGTGTTGATGGTGTTGTCCATGCGCTCGCGCAGCAACGCGTAGGCCACCCCCAGCACCAGCCCCAAAAACAGGCCCAGCGCGATGTTACGCGGCTTGTTGGGCTTGGCCGGCTTCAGGGGCTTCAGCGCCGGGTCAATGACGCGGATGTTGGTGCTCTTGAGGCCCGCGCTCACGCCGGCTTCCTTGACCCGCTGCAGGAGGCCGTCGTAGAGCTGCTTGTTGGCGTCCGCCTCCCGCTTGAGGATGTTGTAGGGGATGGAGAGCTGGCTGAGTTCGCTCAGCTCCCTCTGCTGCTTCTGGATGGCGTCGCACAATAGCTTCTCGCGGCGCTGGGCGGCCGCGTAATCGGCCCCCGCTTTCTTCACCATGCGCTGGCGCTCGGCCTGGATCTGCGCTTGCGTCTCCTCGGTCTGGTTCAGCAGCTTCTCGATGCGCGGGTGGTTGGGGCCGTGCTGCACCTTCAGCTCGGCGTACTGGTCGCGCAGGGCCGCCAGCTTCTCCTCCAGGCGGCGCACCGCGGCCTGGCCGAAATCAATGCCGCGCCCGGCGTCGGAGAGCAGCAGGACCAGGTAGCGGCCCGGCAACGCGAGCCGAGTGGTTACGCGAGCGCCTTTGGTCCCCATGGGGGCGCGGGTGACCTGAACCAGGACCTGCTGGCCCACTTTGACCAGGCGATCGATGGAGGGCCGCGCGGCCTTGTCGCGCCCGGTGCC
>CAYVGN010000014.1:0-3391 GCA_964451215.1 uncultured Acidobacteriota bacterium | reverse complement strand
GCAGCAGGTCCAGGTCGCCTTCCCGCGCCGCCTGGTAGAGCGTCTCCTTGCGGTAGCGCTCGGTCTCGGCCTGGGTCAGTTCCCGGCTCAGGTCGGCCAGCTTCTGGTTCAGCAGCGTCTGCTTTTCCGGCACCGAGAGCACCTGGGTGGCGCGCTCGTAGTTGATGAGCTGTTGCTCGGACTTCTCCACCTTTGTTTGCAGCGCTGTCAGTTCCCGGGAGAGCCATTCGCTGGCCTGTCGGGTGGACTGGTACTTGGTGCGGAAGTTCAGCTCCATGTAGGTCTGCGCCAGGGTGTTGGCGATCTGCGCCGCCAGCTCGGCGTCACCGCACAGGTAGCGGATTTCCACGGTGCGCGAACGAGGGATGTGGGCCACGGTAAGTCCGCTGGAGAAGATGCGCAGGACGGGCGAATCCTGCTGGCGGGACCAGGCCTCGCCGGAGTCCAGCACCGGCAGGATCACCTCCCGGTTGGGGCTGCCCCCGAAGTCCGGCCGGTTTTGCAGGCCCAGCTTGCGGATCGTCTCGATGGCCAGCCCGTTGCTGGTCAGCACCTGGACCTGCGTCTGGATGTAGTCCTCGTCGTTTTCCTGCAACTGGACCGAATCGCGCAGCACCAGGATGGGGTTCTCCCGGCCGATCTCCAGCCGGGCGGTGGCCTCGTACAGGGGCTTCATCTGGAACGTGCCCACCGTGGCCAGCGAGGCGGTCACCAGGACGGCCGTCAGGATCTGCCACCGATATTTTCGCAGCAGGTGCAGGTAGTCGGTGCCGCCGGAACTGGCGGCGGGAGCGGTCGCGTAGGGCAAGGCCAGCGGCCCCGGCGGCGCTGGCAGCCCGCTGTCGGCCGCGGCTCGCGTCTGTGGAAGCGTGGTGGCGGTGTCCTGGCTCATCCTGCTTCACCAACCGCGGTAGATGACCAGCCCGGAACCGATGCCGATTGCCGATTCCAGTCCGCGGAGTATGGCTTTCTTGCCGGAACTGTCGGGGACGAAGAGAACATCGTTGGCCTCGAGCAAGGGGTCTTCGGCCTTGCGCGCCAGAATCTGCTTCAACTTCAGGGGGATCTCCTGCTTGGGCCTTCCGACCGGGCTGCGGATGATGACCGCCTTGTCGCGGGCTGCCGTGTTCTTGAGGTCCTCGGCCAGGGCCAGCGCCTTGACCACGGTGAGGGGCTGCTGCGAGCGCAGCACGAAGCCGCCCGGACGGCGGACGGCCCCCACCACGTAGACGATGCCCGCCCGGGGCACGTGCACAACTTCGCCTCCTTCTAGCAGCGGGTTGGCCGCTGCCTCTCCTTGCAGGAGTTCCCGCACCGGGATCTTGTGGTAGACGCCGGCGGCGGTCAGCGTGATCTCTTCGGCGGCATCGTCGGTCAGCCCGCCGGCGCGCGAGATCACCTCCAGCAGCGGCGTGGGGCCCATTAGGTTGTAGGCCATGGGGGCCCGAACCGCCCCCACCACGCTGACCACCCGTGCCCGGTACTCCCGGATGAACACGGTGACCTGCGGCGCGTTCACCATGCCCCGTTCCTCCAGGGCCCGGGCAATGGCCTGCTCCAGTTCCTTGCGGGTGCGGCCGCCGGCCTGGATGGGTTCGGGCAGCAGTGGCAGCGAGATGCTGCCGTCTTCTGAGATGCGCACCTCGCGGCTCAGGTCGGGGAAGTCGTATACGACGATTGAAACCAAGTCGTTGGCCCCCAGCCGGTAGTCAACTGCCGGCGCTGTGCCTGGGAAGGCCTTGCCGCGCTCCCGGAAATTTCCAGCGCCTGGCCCGGCGCCGGGCGTCTGGGCAGAGGCCAGCACAGCCAGGCAGAACCACAACAGCAACACGCTCTTCGACACCATCGCGCGTCCCAACCCGCCGCCGGCGCAGGCTGCCGCCGCGGTCGCCCGCAGCCAGCCGAACAGCCGGCAACCTCAGGGCCGCTGCCGGCGGCCAATGGCAAACTTAGACCGGGAGAAGATAGGAGTTGTCAGCGGCGAGAACAATTGCCTTGAAGGACAGTGGCGCGAAAATTACCAGACAGTGCCCGGAGGGACATGTACCTGCCGGCGGTTAAAGGTACCCCATGCCGCGCAGCTTGGCCGCCAGTTCGTGGCGGTTGCTCACCTGGAACTTGGCCAGCAGGTGGGCGACGTGCGCTTTCACAGTGCGCTCGACAATGTCCAGCGCGTTAGCGATCTCCTTGTAGCTGCGCCCGTCCAGCAGTAGCGAAAGGACCTCTTCTTCCCGCACGCTGAGCAGGCGGCGGTGGCCGTCGGCCGCCCGGCGGCGGAACTGGTGGCGGGCCTGCTGTTCCACCACCTGCCGCAGCACGCGCCGGGGCAGCCACACCGAGCCGGCCATCACCTCTTCGATGGCCCGCACCAGATCCTGCTCCAGCCGGTTCAGGTCCACGTAGCCGCAGATCCCCAAACCCACCGCCTCCAGCAGTTCGCTGTCGGAAGGCTCAATGCCCAGGGCCAGGCAGGCCACCGGGCTGCTTTGGAAGACTCCGGAGAAGAACTCCAGCAGGTTCAGCCGCGCGGTCGCCAGGTTCACCAGCAGGATCGCTCTGCGTAAGTTGGCGCGGGGCAGCGCCTGGCCGGGATGCAGTCGGTGCACGGTGTAACCGCGCTCCCGCAGCAGGCGCGTGATGTGCTCGGCATGAATCTGGTCCCGCTCCACCAGATAAACATCCGCGGGCTGCATAGGTCTCAAACCATCTCCAGCCGCTTACCAGTGCGGGGACTACCGTTAGTGACCGGTGGGAGCTTAGTCTAGCCGCTCCCCCGCTTTTGTCAAGGACGGAAGACCTGGCGACCTGATGGGCCGCTCATCGCTGGTTGTGGCAGCCGTCTGTTCCGCCCGGAACGACGGACAAGAAAGGAGGGGAAGCAGCTTCCGCTTCCGCTACGGGCCGGGCGCTGACCTGGCAGTGGCGATCAGCCGGACGGGTCCCAGCAAGCCGGCCGGCAGGGGCTGCACCTTGTCCATGTCCTGCGGCTCGAATCGCACGCCGTAGCGGAGGTTGAGCAGCCGGTAGTCGGGCAGCCGCCGGCCGGCCATGTGATTGATGGCTAGGTTCCCCACGATGATGCGCAGGCTGTTGTTCCCTGGGCGCAGCAGCCCGCTCACCTCCACCGAGTAGGGCGGGCACCACACCGCCCCCGCGCGCTGCCCGTTCACGTAGACCACCGCCGCTTCGCGGACCGGCGCTTCCAGCAACGCCTGGAAACCCATACCCGGCGTTCGCCCGATCAGCCTGCCTTCGCCCAAATCCAGCGTTACCTGGGATCCCTGGCAGAGAAAATCCTCTGGCACGCTTACTTCCTTCTCATAGGTCGCGAGCCCAGAGTAGAAGCGCGTTTCCGCGTCGTCGGTCCACGAGCGGAGCTTCTCCATCACCA
>CAYVGN010000013.1:11448-17642 GCA_964451215.1 uncultured Acidobacteriota bacterium | reverse complement strand
GCGTGGGCCAGCCACAGGTCAGGTTGCTTGCGCCCGAGGCGCTTTTGCAGTTCGGTGAAGGGGAGGGCGCGGCCCTCGCGCCACCCCACAATCTCGCCGTCCACGATGAACTCTCCCGGCAGCGCCAGCACCGGCCCGCTAAGCTCGGGGAACTCCGTGATTTCGTCCAACGTGCGGGAGAACAGCCTCGCCTTCCCGTAGCCCTTGTGCGCCTGCGCCCGGATGCCGTCGTACTTGTCTTCGAGCAGCGCCCCGCCGGCAAGCCCCTCGATGGCCTCGGCCGCTGTCTCAGCGGGCGAGGCCAGCATGAACCCGACCGGATGGAAGAGGCGGAGGCGCGCCTGGCTCAGCCGGTCCTCGGCCGCCAGCCGCAGCGTAGCCCCGATGTCCCCCAGCAGCATGTTGGCCCGCTGCACCTCGGCCAGCGGCTGCTCGAAGCCGCCTGCGATCGCTTCCTCCACCAGGTTCTCCCGCAGCCCAATGCGCATGTCGCCGGTGATGATCTTGACGGCGTACTTGGCTTCCAGCGGACGCAGGCGGGACAGCAACTGCTCCAGCAACGCCGCCTTCTGTGCGGGGCCGCGGCGGCGGGAAAGCTCCTCCAGAGCGCTCTTCACTTCGTCGAGCGCCGGTCCCCGCCGGGCCGCTTCGTCCGCAGCACGGCCTTGCGTGCCCGCACCCAGCAACTCCTCGGTCATGCCGCCCAGGTCTCCGTGACGGCGATAGACCTCGTCCATGGAAGCGGCGGCCTCGGGGACAAGCCGTGCAACTGCCTGGGCAATCAGCGAGCCTCCCGCCGCCAGCACGTGTTCGCTATGGCGGGGGAAGGCGCGGCCGGTGAAGAACAGCGCCGCGCAGGCAGCGTCTTCCACCGGGAGCGTTCGCAGGTAGTCGCTGACCAGCCGCACCTTCTCATTCTTCCCGGTGGCCTTGGAGACGGCCTCACAGATTTCCGCAAACCGTCGCATCTTGGCAAGCCAATTATGGCACCGGGGGTGCCGGCGCGGCACTCTACCACCGTGTGATAAAGTCGGAGCGGAATGATCTTGCTCGGTATTGGACTGTGGGCACTGGCAGTAGGACTGATGGCGGCGCTCTATGTCTGGCGCCCGCGTGTGCGGCGCTACCCCCATTACGGCTATTTGGGCCTGGCGGTGATCGTGATTGCCGAAGTATGGACGTTGCGGGGGCGGGAGCCGGTGGCCACCTTCTTCACCCCCATCGCCTGGACGGGCTACATCGCGGTCCTCGATGCCGCCGTCTACGCCCTGGCCGGCAGTTCCCTGCTGCACCGGGGCCGTGAGTTCCTGGCCGTCGCTGCCTTTTCCGCACCCTTCTGGCTGCTGTTCGAGGCCTACAACCTGCGGTTGGAAAACTGGACCTATGTTGGCCTTCCGGTCAGGCCCGCGCCACGGTACTTCGGCTACGCCTGGGCTTTCTCCACGATCTGGCCGGCCATGCTGGAGACAGCCATGTTTCTTCAGGCCGCCGGGCTTTGGCAAAAGGAGTATCGGCGGGTGAAAGTGTCGGTCCCCACGCGACGGATTCTTGTCGGGCTGGGCGCCGCCATGCTGCTCTTGCCGCTGCTGGCGCCCAGGTGGGCGGCGGGCTACCTGTTCGGGCTGGTCTGGCTCGGCTTCTTCTTCCTACTGGACCCAGTCAACTCGCGGCTACAGGCCGCCTCGCTGCTCGATGATCTGGAGCAGGGCCGGCGCGGCCGCCTGTACTCGCTGCTGTGGGCCGGCGCGATCGCCGGAATCTTCTGGGAGTTCTGGAACTACTGGGCGTCGTCGAAGTGGATCTACATCTTCCCCATCCTGCAAAGCGCCAAGATCTTCGAGATGCCCGTGCCCGGCTACCTCGGTTTCCCGCCGTTTGCGGTCGAGTGCTTCTGCGCTTACGTCTTCCTGGCGGCGCTGGCCGGGCGCCTCGGGGCAACCCGAAAGCCGAACCATGTCCTCGCGCTCTGACGTGGCGGAGAACGTAGCGGCCTGGCGCTGGATACAGGCCGGGGTGTTCACCACCGCGCTGGCCACCCTACTGGGGGAACTGGCCCTCACCCGCCTCTTCTCGGTCATCCTCTTCTACCACTTCGCCTTTATGGCGATTTCGGTAGCGTTGCTGGGCCTGGGTGCCGGTGGGTTGTTCTCATACTTTCTGAGCGGGTGGCTGGAGCGCGGCGGGATCTGGCCGCGCCTGGCGCCCATCTCCGCCGCCAACGCGATTGTCGCCGCCGCATCCCTGGCGGTGATCGTGCGCCAGAGCGTGGCGGCGGAACTTAGCTGGAAGACGCTGCAGCCGCTGTCGGCCGTTTACTTCTCCGCCCTGCTGCCCTTCTTTCTGGCTGGGCTGGTGCTGGCGGTGGCGCTGGCGCGCACCGCCCGGCGGGCCGGCACTATCTACTTTGCCGACCTGGCCGGCGCCAGCCTGGGCTGCCTCCTGCTGATCCCGCTGCTGGAATGGCTGGGCGGACCCAACACCATCCTGGCCGCCGCCGCGCTCTGGGGGCTCTCCGGGTGTTTCTGGAGGGCGGCCGGCGGCGACCGCCGCTGGAAGCGCTGGCTGCTGGTTCCGCTGCTGCTGGCGGGCGCCGCGCTTTTCAACTCCCGCACGCGGGTGTTGGACGTCCGCTACGCCAAGGGCGAACGGCTGAAGCAGGAGGTGTTCACGCGCTGGAACTCCTTCTCCCGCGTCGGGATCTACCGCACTGAGAACGGCGAATACTGGATCCAAATTGATGCCGACGCCGCCACCCAGGTGGCCGACGCCCCCATTGCACAACAGCAGAAATGGGCGGAGCAGATGCGCGATTTCAGCGCCGGCCTGGTCTACCGGCTGCGCCGGCCGGGCCCGGTGCTCATCATCGGACCCGGAGGCGGCGTGGACGTGGCCCGGGCCCTGGCCGCCGGCGCCCAGCAAGTGACCGGCGTCGAGATCAACCCCATCATCGTCCGCGACATCATGCTCGACCGGATGCGGCCCAATTCTTTCGGCCTCTACGACCGCCCCGACGTGCGCATCCACGTCGAGGACGGCCGTAGCTTTGTCCGCCGCTCCCCAGAGCAGTACGACGTGATCCAGGCCACGCTGGTGGACACCTGGGCCAGCACGGCGGCCGGCGCCTTCGCCCTCACCGAAAACAACCTGTACACCGTGGAAGCGTTTCGCGAGTACCTCCGTCACCTGGCGCCTAGCGGCATCCTGTCCATCACCCGCTGGGAGTTTGAAACCCCGCGTGAAGTCCTGCGCCTGATTGCGCTGGGCGTGGAGGCATTGAAGCGAGAAGGGGCGGGGCGGCCCGCCGACCACTTCGCCGTGGTCGCCGACAACCAGCTCAGCTCCATGGGCACCACGGCCACCATGCTGATGAAGCGCACGCCGTTCACCCGCGAGGAAACGCAGGCGCTGGTGGAAGCGGCGCGGACGGGGGGCAGGACCATGCAACTGCTGGCAGCGCCCGGCCTCCAGCGTCCCAATGCCTTCTCCGAGCTGCTGAACTCGCCCGATCCGCAGGCCTTCTATGCCCGCTACCGCTTCGACATCCGCCCGGTCAGCGACAACCGCCCCTTCTTCTTCTTCACTATGAAGACCGCCGAGATGCTCAGGCGGTGGCGCGGCCCCAGCAGCATGGACCTGAAGGTGAACCTGGGCTTTGCCCTGCTGCTGGGCGTGCTGGCGCTATCCACGGTGGCCGTGGTGGTGTTGCTGTTCCTGCCCGCTTACCTGGTCCGGCGCCTTCCGCGGCGACGCGGCGTCCGGCGGCGCCTGCTGTATTTCGTCGGCATCGGCCTGGCGTTTATCCTGGTGGAGATCGCCTTCATCCAGAGGCTGGTGCTTTTCCTCGGTCACCCCACCTACGCGCTGGCGGTGGCGGTGCTGGCGCTGTTGCTGGCCAGCGCCCTGGGCAGCCGTTACTCGCAGCGCTGGCCGGAAGAGCGGCTGGCGTCCCGGGTGCGGGCAACGCTGCTAGCGCTGGCGGGGATGCTGGCCTTGCTGGGGCTGCTGGTGGCGCCCCTGGTCACGCGCCTGGTGTGGCTGGCACTGGAGGCCCGCGTGCTCCTGGCCGCTTTCCTGCTGGTTCTGCCCGGCTTCCTGATGGGAACAGCCTTCCCCTCCGGGCTGCGCCTGCTGCGGCTGGCCTGTCCGGCGGCGCTGGAGTGGGCCTGGGCGGTGAACGCGGCCGCCAGCGTGCTCGGCTCGGCGCTGGCCGTGTTCCTCTCCATCCACCTGGGCATCTGGCAGACTATGGCGGCTGGTGCGCTCTGCTACCTGGGGGCAGCGTTCCTGGTCGCACCCGCGGCGGCCGAACCGGAACCGTACACCGTTGCGACCGCGGCCGAAGCGCCGCTGGGCCTGCCAGCGCGCAGTTCCTGAAGCGGCGCCGATCCCCGCCCGTTCCAGCTCCCAGCCTGCTTATTGTCAGATCGGGCACGCCTCCCCAGCCGCTTGCTTGCCGGGACCGAAGAAGTGGTGTTAGATAGGAGAAGTTGGAGGTTCCCGGCGGGCAAAACCGAGAAGAAACACCGAGCTTGCGCCCGCCTACTTCAGGATCTCGGGGCCGAGTCAAATGCCCTCGATCACGAAGAGACGAGTTTCGCGCCCCAAGCGGGCGGTGGCCCGAAACCCGCAGAACCGCTTCATGGCGAAAGCCATCCGGCTGTCCATCAACAACGTGCGCTCGGGCAAGGGCGGGCCGTTCGCCGCATTGATCGTCAAGGACGGAAAGATCATCGCCCAGGGAACGAACCTGGTCACCTCGTTGAATGACCCGACCGCGCACGCCGAGATGGTAGCCATTCGCAAGGCATGCCGCGTGCTGGGCAGCTTCCGCCTGGAAGGCTGCCAGATTTACACCACCTGTGAGCCCTGCCCCATGTGCATGGGCGCCATTTACTGGGCGCGGCCGGCGCGGGTCTATTTCGCCAACCTGGGCGAGGAGGCGGCCACATTCGGCTTCGACGATTCCTTCATCCTGGGGCAGCTCCGGCTGCCCATCGGCAGGCGCACCATTCCCATGACCCAGATGATGTGGAAGGAAGCCCGCCAGGCCTTCCGCGAGTGGGAACGCAAGCCGGACAAGAAGCCCTACTGAAGCCGGAGAGCGGACGGGGTAGACTCTGCACCACCCGCCGCCGCATCCGCGGGGCGCTGAAACCGAGGCGCGACCGTGAGGGAGCGCACCAGAGCCCCTGGCCGCGGCGACTCGCGGCTCGGTTTCGCCCGCCGCCCGCACCAGCTCACCCGTTCAGGATCTGGTAGGAAAACTCCTCGATGACCGGGTTCGTCAAGACGTCGCGGGCGATCTGCTCGACCGTCTCCCGGGCTTGTTCCGGGCTCAAGGCATTCGACAGTTCGATGTCAAAAAACTTGCCCTGGCGCACTTCGGCCACCTCCCGGTAGCCGAGGTTCTGGAGGGCCGAAAAGATAGTCTTGCCCTGCGGGTCGAGCACGGTCTTTTTCAGCGCAACATATACCTTCGCTTTCATAGCTCCTGGGGGTTGGGAACCGCCCACTCACGGTGGCAGCTCGGATGCGGCCCGCAGCGAGGCCTCCAGCAGTTCCACCACGTGCCAGACGCGCTGGCCGCTGCCCCACTGTCTGAGGCCGGCGCGGAGCTGCAACAGGCAACCGGTGTTGGCAGTCAGCACCAGGTCGGCGCGCGTCCACCCGATCGCCTCCACCTTCTTCCGCAGCAGCGACATGGACAGCTCGTGATGAACGACGTTGTAAATGCCGGCGCTGCCGCAGCAGATCTCCGCCAGCGGCAACTCGCGGAACTCCAGACCGGGCACCTGGCGGATCAGCTCGCGGGGCGCGGAGCGCACGCGCTGCCCATGCACCAGGTGGCAGGGGTCCTGGTAGGTGGCCCGGGCCGGTACCGGGCCGAGCCCCTGCACCAGGCCCGCCTCGGCCAGGAACTCGGTGACGTCCCTCACCTTTTCCGAGAAGATTTCCGCCCGCTCGGCCCACTGCTCATCGCCGGCCAGCAGTTCCCCGTATTCCTTCAGCGTCGAGCCGCAGCCGGCCGCGTTGGCAATGAAGGCGTCGAAGGGCTCGGCCAGGAAGGCAGCGATGTTGCGGCGGGCCAGCCGCCGGGCTTCGTCGCGGATGCCGGCGTGGGCGTGCAGCGCCCCGCAGCACAGTTGCCCGCGCGGGATCACCACCTCGCCGCCATTCGCCGCCAGCACGCGCAC
>CAYVGN010000013.1:0-11438 GCA_964451215.1 uncultured Acidobacteriota bacterium | reverse complement strand
CTCGTTGAGCCGGGCAAAGCTGACGTTGGCAATGCAGCCGGCGAAGAACGCCACGCGAAAGCGACGGCGGCCCTGGGCCGGATACAGCCTGCCGAGCTTCTCGAAAAAGAAGGGCCGTTCCACCGCAGGCGCCAGTTGCTCCACACCGGCTAGCCCCATGTGCTCCAGCAGCCCCGAACGCCGCGCCATCTTCTGCAGCCCGGAGGCCTGGAAGAACCAGAGCGTCCAGCCAGCCGCTTTCAGCAGCGTGGGGCTGCCCAGCAGGTGGTGGAACAGGAGGCGGCGCGCCAGCCGCTGCCCGAGCGGTCGCCGGTAGTGCTGCTCGATCTGCGCGCGGGCCGCTTCCACCAGCTTCCCATACCGCACGCCCGAGGGGCAGGCCGTTTCGCAGGAGCGGCAGCCCAGGCACAGGTCCATGTGCTTGACGAAGCGGGAGCCCAGCCGCAGCCGGCCCTCCTCCACCTGGATGATCTGGTAGATGCGCCCGCGCGGCGAGTCCATCTCCAGCCCCAATTCCCGGTAGGTAGGGCAGTGGTTCAGGCACAGCCCGCAGTGGATGCACTTGGAGTAGTCCTCGAACAGCGGGCGGTCGGGGCCGGAGAAGCCGGAGCGCCCGGCGGCGGCAGGCGTGGTCGCCTGCGCAGCCTGGCCTTCCGTCGTGGCCGTGCCCGGCGTGGGAGTCAGCATAGGAACCGGCCCGGGTTCAGGATGTTGTTGGGGTCAAACGCTTCCTTCAGCTTGCGCATCACCAGATAATCGTCGCAGCGCGGCCCCCAGACATCCACCTGGGCCTTCACTGCATTGGGAGCGGACTCGATCACCGCGTATCCGCCGTGCGCCGTGGCCCGCTCCCGGACGCCGCGGCAGAAGCCGGCCAGGTCCCCACCCCGCCCATAGACGTAAGAGATGCCGGAACCGGCGCGGGCCACCATCACCGCCTCGCCGCCGCTGATGAGGGCCACGTGTTCCAGCACGGGCCGCATAGCTTCCAGCGTGGTCGAGACCTTGATGCGGACGCTCTGCGGATGGGCGGCGGCCAGCGTGGCCGGCAGGTCGCAGATGGCGCCCCACAGCCGCTGTTCCTGTTCGCCGGAAAAGGTGGCCTGCGCCTGCGCCGCCCGGCCCAGCGCCGCCACTTCCCGCCGGCAGCGCTCGAGGACGCGCTCCACCCCGCCGTAGGCCACTGCCAGAACAAACTCACCCGGCGGAAGCTCCTGCGGCGCCACCAGCGCAGCGGCCGCTGCATCCAGCAGGTCCAGCGCCAGGGGCGACAGCACCGAGTTCAGGATCGCCTGGCGCGCCTCCAGCGCGCCGGCCAGCGTGCTGAAGCCGAGCACCGCGGTTTCGGTGGCCGGACGCGGGAAGACTCTGACGTTGACGTCGGTGATGACCGCCAGCGTGCCCAGCGACCCGATCATCAGCTTGGTCATGTCGTAGCCGGCCACGTTCTTCACCACCATGCCGCCGCTCTTTACCACCTTGCCTTCCACGGTGGCGAAGCGCATGCCGATGACCATGTCGCGCGCGGTGCCATAGAAGAGGCGGAAGGGGCCGCTGGTGTTGGTGGCCAGGACGCCGCCCATGGTGGCGCAGGCGGGCCGGGGCACCCCCAGCGGCAGCCACTGCCGGTTCGTTGCCAGCGCCGCCGAAAACTCAGCCATGGTGATTCCCGCCTCCATGCTGGCCGTCAGGTCCGCCGGTTCATATTGCCTGAGGCAGTTGAGGCGGCGCAGGCAAACAGTCAGGTCGGAGCCGGCCGAAAGCGCGCCCAGTTCCTGCTGAGTGGAGTTTCCGGCGGGTGTGACCCGCAGGCGCCCGGCGTTAGCCACGGCCAGCACCGCAGCGACCTCTTCCGCCGACCCAGGAAAGACCACGCCCTCGTCGCCGACATGCTCCAGGCCGACCAGCTCTTGCAGCCGGCGAACAATGTCGCCACCGAGCGCCATGCGCCGCGAGTATAGCAGAAGGTGTTAGAACCGGCGCTCATAGTCTAAGGTCCGGGGTTCGAGGTTCCAGGGTAAGACCGCCAGGCGGTCTCTGCTTCTTTGTGCCTCGGCAGTTCGGATAAAATGTCGCGCCTATGCGTCGCCTGGTGTTGCTGTTGCTCGTTTGTGTTGCGCTGGTCGCCGGGGCGCAGGTCCGCGCTCCGCTGCCGGTGCCCGACCTCCCTGGCTACAAGACCCTGAAGGGCGACTTCCACATCCACACGGTTTTCTCTGACGGGCTGGTGTGGCCCACGCTGCGCGTCAACGAAGCCTGGCGCGACGGTCTGGATGTGATCGCGCTGAGCGAGCACGCCGAGTACCACCCGCACGAGAAAGACGTGAAGGTGGACGGCTGGCGCCCCTACGAGGTGGCCCGCGAGCTCGCCGAGCAACTGGGGCTGATCCTCATTCCCGCCGTCGAGATCACCAAGACCCTGCCGCACGGCCCGGCCCACTTCAATGCTTTGTTCGTCACCGATGCGAATGCCCTCAACGTGCCGGACCTGGACGAGGCCCTGCGGCGCGCCCGCGCTCAGGATGCCTTCGTATTTTGGGACCACCCGGGTTGGCGCGTGCCCCGGCCCGAATGGTTCCCACCGATCGCTGCTGCCTACGAGCAGAAACTGTTTCAGGGAATGGAACTGGTGAACGGTGCATCCTTCTACGCTGAGGCCTACCCGTGGATTGAGGAGAAGCGTCTGACCATCCTCTCGAACAGCGATGCGCACGACCCGGTGCCGCCGCGCGCGGTGGCGGGCATCCGTCCGATCACCCTGGTGTTTGCGCGGACCGCAGACGCCGCGGGCGTGCGCGAGGCGCTGTTCGCCCGCCGCACCGCGGCCTGGATGGGCGGCGAGGTCTGGGGCGCCGAGGAGCACGTGCGCGGCCTGTGGCTGGGTGCGATCCAGGTGCAGAACCCGGAGCTAAGCGGGCGAGCGGGTGCCTCGCTGGTTGTCCGCGTGCACAACACCTCGGCCATCCCCTTCCGCTTCCGCGTTCGGCAGGCGCCCGCCTGGTTGCGCGTGGAGGGCGGCGCGTTCGCCGCCGAGGCCACCTCCCTGCTCCGCCCCTCCATTGCCCGCGAGGCGCCGCCCGGGCTGCAGCGCTTCGATCTGGAACTGGAACTCACCAACATCCACATCGGCCCCGACCGCAACCTGGCCGCCCGCCTCCCGCTCAGCGTCAACATCAGCCGCTGAGCTACCGGTAGGCGATGTCGCGCGGGGCGTAGTAGCCGAGGCGGTGGCGCGCATCGAGGCCCCAGCCGTGCCTTTAGGGCGACCTGCCACCCGCTACCTGCTACCTGTAACCTGTAACCTACTCGCCTTCTTCTAATAGCCTTCCTCCTCCGGGGTCACCTTGCCGGCGAACTGGCGGTTGACGTAAACAAAATAGCCGGTGACCAGGGCCATTCCCAAGACCCACCACACCAGTCCGATCTTCAGACCGTAGTCCGGCGCCTTGGTGTTGTGAATCGTCAGGGAGTACGCGGGGTTGACACGGGAGGGCAGCACGTAAGGGTAGAGCCCGAAGACGACGCTGCTCATCATCCCGAGCAGGTAGGCGCAAGAGCCCAGGAAAGCTTTGCAGTCGTCGCGAGCCGCCAGGAACCAGCGCACCAGCGCCAGGCCGGCGAGCGCCAGCGCCGGGAAGAGGCAGCCCCAGGGGTGGGCGGCAAGGTTAGCGGGCACCTGCGGCTGGACCACGAAGGTGAATCCGGTGACCAGCGCGGTCAGCGCCAGCACGCCCGGCCAGGCCAGGGTAGCCACGCGGCGCGACCGCTCGTTCACCGGACCCTCGGTCTTCTTGGCCACCCACAGCGCGCCGTGCAAGGTCAGCGCGAAAAACGATACCAGCCCCACCAGGATGGTGTACCAGTCCAGGACGCCGGTGGGCGGGCCCAGCCGGAAGTCGGTCCACAGCGCCTCGAAGAAGCGGCCGCTGGAGTCCAGGGGGACGCCGCGCACCACGTTGCCCAGTGCGGCGCCGAACAGGACGGCCAGCAGCGCGCTGGCCAGGAAAAACATCGTGTCCCAGAACTGCCTCCAGATGGGGCTCGCGACGTGGTTGCGGAATTCGATGGAGATACCGCGTCCCACCAGGAGCCAGAGCACGATCATCAGCGGCAGGTAAAAGCCGCTGAAGCCGGCCGCGTAGAGCGCGGGGAAAGCGAAGAACAGGGTGCCGGCCCCGGCCAGCAGCCACACCTCGTTGCCGTCCCAGACCGGCCCGATGGTGCGCAGCACCAGCCGCCGCTCGGAATCGGTCCGCGCCACCAGCGGACGGATGATGCCGGCGCCCAGGTCGTAGCCGTCCAGCACCACGTAGACGGCTAGCATCGCCGCCACCAGGCAATACCAGATGGTTGCCATAACTCCCTCTCCCATCCGTTGCCGGGCCCGGCGCCCGGCCGGACCCGGCGTGCTTCATTTCCGCCGCCTCAGAGAGCCAGCGTAGGCTCCGCGAGCGGTTTGGGGTCGGGTACAACTGCTTTCTCCGGCCCGTGCTCGATCTCCCGGTACATCAGGAAAAGGAACAGGATGGAGAGCAGGGCGTAGAGGCCCATGAACCCCATCAGGGTGAACCAGGCGTTGCCCGCCGAGACCTGTGGCGAAGCACCCTGCGAGGTGCGCAGCAGGCCGTAGATTATCCAGGGCTGACGCCCGGCCTCCGCCGTGATCCACCCGGCGGTGTTGGCGATGTAAGGAAACGGCAGCGAGAGCATCAGCACCCACAGCATCCCCGGCGATTCGTACAGCCGGCCCCGGTACAGCTTCCAGGCCGCAGCCAGCATCACCGCGATGAAAATCATGCCCAGGCCCACCATGACGCGGTAGCAGTAATAAACCAGCGGAATGTTGTCGGGCCAGTCGTGGCGCGGGAAGCGGTCCAGCCCTTTCACCTCGGCCATCCAGCGGCGGTAGGTGAGGAAGCTAAGCAGGCGGGGGATCTGGAGCGGGTTGTCGAGGCGGCGCTTCTCCACGTCGGGCTGGCCCAGGATCACCAGCGGCGCTCCCTCCTGGGTCTGGAACAGCCCTTCCATAGCCGCCAGCGTCGCCGGCTGGTAGTCCGCCACCATCCTTCCCTGGGCGTCGCCGGTGGGGAAAAGCTGCAGGAGGCAGGCGACCACGCCGACCAGCACTCCCAGGCGCACGAACGTGCGCCCGTACGCTTCATGTTGCCCGCTCAGCAGGTAGAATGCCCCCACCGCCGCCACCACGAAGCAGGCGGTGATCACCGAGCCGATCATAGTATGGGCGTACTGCCACAGCGCCCAGGGATTCAGCAGCAGCGCCCAGAAGCTGCTCAGCAGGAACTCGCCCTTCTCTCCCAGCGTGTAGCCGACCGGGTGCTGCATCCAGGCCGAGGTAGCCACAATCAGGTAGCCGGAAGCCCACGTGCCCACAAACATCATCAGGGACGCGAACCAGTGCCCCCTGGGTCCCAACCGTCTCTCGCCAAAGAGGAACAGCCCCAGGAACGTGGACTCCAGGAAGAAAGTGAAGACGCCTTCCATGGCCAGCGTCTGGCCGATAACACCGCCCGCGGCCTGGGAAAACGGCGCCCAGTTGGTCCCGAACTGGAACTCCATCGGGATGCCGGTCACCACCCCCAGCACGAAATTGATCCCGAAGAGCTTGCCCCAAAAGCGGGCAGCGCGGTTGTAGTGTTCGTCCCCAGTCCGTAGCGCCATGGTTTTCAGAACAAGGATCAGCAGCGCCAGCCCCATGGTGAGCTGCGGGAAGATGTAGTGAAAGGTGATGGTGAAAGCAAAGTGGAGCCGGTGAATGTTCAGTGCCTCTTCCATAGCTTTCTCTTGTGCATCAGCGGTGCCCTGTTGTGCAAGAGAAATCTACCTGACTGTCTCTTTCCCGTGCCCCCCGCACCCCAGGTAGGGTGAAATCTGGCAGAAACCGCGCTGTCAATGCAAGCAGAAGCCAAGCCGGACGCCCGATCGAGAGGAGCGAGCGTCCCGGAGAACGGAGGGCGCCAGTGCTGCGCCGTTGCGCAAACGCCAGTTGCCGGTTCGATTTTGTGGCCATGCGCGCGGTCTGCGTTGACCCCCGCTGTACGGGGACGCTGGAAGGCTGCACCTGCGGGACGCATTATGGCCTGCTGGCGTCGGGCGAGGCCGTGCCCCTCGACACTCCTCCCTCACCGCAGGCCACCGGCAGGTTCGCCTGGCTTTGCTGCGCCTGCGCTGCCCAATACCGCCTGGTGAGCGTGCGCGACGACGCCGTCCTGCTTGTTCCGGCGCCCGATGCGTACGATTTCGTTCGCCGATGGGAATTCGACACCACCGGCATGCCCACCCACGAAATCTGAGGCTCTTGGCTTCAGGCTTCAGGCTTAGATAACCCGTAACCGATTTTGGAGTTTGAAACTTGGACTTTGGACTTTGGACCCTTGGACCTTTGGACCCTGATCGGACCCGCTCGCCCGCCGCAGCGGGCTCGCGCCTCTGTTGGGCGAATTGGTCTTTCACGCCGCTTTGTTCGGCAGTATTCTCGCGCCATGAAGAACCGGCGATCCTTCCTCAAAGACACGGCCGCTACCGCGGCAAGCCTGATGTTCGTGCAGCCGGAATCGGTGTTCGGCACGCCGGCTAATTCCGCGGTCCAGGTCGGCATCATCGGCTGCGGCGGCCGCGGCCTGTACATCGGCAACTTCTTCACGCAGCACACCGACGCGCGGATCGTGGCGCTGCACGACGTCTTCTCCGACCGGCTGGAGCAGGCCCAGCAGCGCTTCCAGGTGCCGGCTAACCGCCTCTACAAGGGCCTCCGGGCCTACCACGACTTGATCGCTTCCGGCGTAGATGCGGTGGCTATCATGAGCCCGCCCTACTACCACCCCGAGCAGGTGGAGGCGGCGGTGACAGCCGGCAAGCACGTGTTCCTGGCCAAGCCGGTGGCGGTGGACGTGCCCGGCACGCACAGCATCGTGGCCAGCGCCGAGAAGGCGCAGGGCAGGCTGAGCTTCTTGGTGGACTTCCAGACCCGCGCCCAGCCCGTCTTCCAGGAGGCCGCACGGCGGGTGCACGAGGGGGCCATCGGCCGGCCGGTCTGCGGCCAGGTCTTCTACCACGCCGGGCGCCTGCGGCCGCGAACTGTGCCCGGCGCCAGCGCCGACGAGAACCGGCTGCGCAACTGGGTCTTCGACAAGGTGCTGTCAGGCGACATCCTGGTGGAGCAAAACGTGCACGTGCTGGATGTCGCCAACTGGTACCTGCGGCAGCACCCGCTGAAGGCATTTGGGACCGGCGGCCGCCTCGCCCGCACCGACGTGGGCGACTGCTGGGACCACTTCCTCGTCACCTACTGGTATCCCCAGGAGGTCAAGATTGACTTCAGTTCCTCACAGTTCCTGAAGGGTTTCAGCGACCTCTGCATCCGCCTCTACGGCACCGGCGGGACGGTGGACTCTCATTACAGCGGCGCGGTTAACATCACCGGCGACCAGCCATGGAAAGGCGCCGATAAGGACAACACATTCGACGGGGGCGCCATCACGAATGTCAGGAACTTCGTCGAAAGCCTGAAGACCGGCAAGCTGCTGAACAACGGCGCCGAAGCCGCCGAAAGTACCTTCACCACCATCCTCGGCCGCATGGCCGCCTACGAAGGGCGCCTGGTCACCTGGGACGAGATGAGCAAGTCCAGGGTGCGCCTGAAGGCCGACCTGAAGCTCTAGTGCCGTGACCGCCTAGTTTCTTCCCTTGAGTACGGTCGTGAAGACTACGCGCACACACGGATAGAGGGCGTCATCGGGTAGAAATCAGGCGGTCACGGTACTAGGGGCAAACCTGTTGCGCTGCGGCGGCTGCCGGCGCTCAACCGGGCGCAAGCTCAGAGTCGAACCGAGACCGTCCGTACCGCTTGGCCTGGGCCTGCGCTATCGCAGGGCTCTGAGCCCGGCTTTGACGTCCTCGACCGCGAAATATGTGTTGACCTTTCGCGCGCTGTGAGCGGAGCCGGTGTACGCATATCGAATGTTGACTCCGGCGTCTCCCAGCTTCTTGGCTGCGCCTCCCAGGCTACCGGGCACGTCGGCCAAGGTGACCTGGACCACATCCTCTTCACTGGGCTCCCAGCCGCGTTCGGCCAAGACCTTCCTCGCCGTGGCCGGCTTGTCCACGACCAGGCGGACGACGCTGCGACCTTCCGCGGCTCCGACCATGAATGCCAGGATGTTTACCTTTCTTGCCGCCAAAGCGGAGGCTACCTCTCCCAGCATTCCCGGCCGATCTTCAACCCACGCGCTAAGTTGCCTGGCTTTGGGCATGATCATTCCCTCCGCGCAGGGATTCCCACCTGCGGTTTCTCATCGAAGCTCATACCTTGCCATACTGGTTCTGTCAATCACCAACTGAAGGGTCCACCGCTTTCCGCCAAGCCGTTCGAGGCCGGCCCTTGAGGGCCGGCTTCTGGGACTCCACACCAGCCAGGGCAGAGGCGTTCTGGCCAGTGGGCGCGCGTGCTTCGGCCGGCCGGGGTGTACAATGGCAGCCAACAAGAGGAGGCTGCCATGCAAGGGGGGAGATTTCTCCTCGTGTCCGCCCTGTTCTGTCTGTTCCTTCCACCCACGCCCGCCCAGAACACCAGCGGCACGCTCACCGGCACCGCCAGCGACAAGACGGGAGCGGTCCTGCCGCTCGTCAAGGTGACGCTGACCCAGCGGGATACCGGCGTCGCCTTTGCCGCGATGACCGATCCGGCGGGCCGCTACACGATTCCGGAGTTGCCGCCCGGCACTTACACCCTGGCAGCCGAACTCTCCGGATTCCGCAAGCTGGTGCTGACCGAGGTGAAACTGGAGGTGCAGCAGACGGCGCGCCTCGACCTGACCATGGAACTGGGCTCGGTCGCGGAAGTGGTCGAGGTGACGGCTGAGGCTCCGCTGCTCAACACCGACACTTCCTCGAAGGGGGAGATGGTCACCACCGTGGAAATCTCCGAGATGCCGTTGAACGGGCGCGACTTCAACGAGCTGGCCTATCTGGCTCCCGGCGTGGTGCCCAAGGCGCAGGGCGGCCAGGGAGGGTTCGCCAACATTAACGGCGCCCGCGCCGACAACACTAATTTCATCGTGGATGGGATGAACAACCAGAACCCACGGGGCGCGGCGGCCCAGGTGCGCCCGCCGATCGAGGCGCTGCAGGAGTTCAAGGTGGAAACCGGCAACTTCTCTGCCGAGTACGGGCGGCTGGCCGGCGGAGTGCTGAACATGGCGCTGCGCTCGGGCTCCAACCGCTTCCACGGGTCACTGTTCCAGTACTTCCGCAACGACGTTCTTGACGCGCGCGGCTTCTTCGACCCGGAGGTGCCCAAGCTGCGCCGCAACCAGTTTGGCGGCACCCTGGGCGGCCCGGTGCTCATCCCGCGGCTGCTGAACGGGCGCCGCTCCACTTTCTTTTTCGTGGCTTGGGAAAGCTACCGGCAGCGGCTGGGGCAGACGCGGTTGGGGCGCGTTCCCACCCTACTCGAGCGCCAGGGCGATTTCACCCAGAACTACGACGTGGCTGGCCGCCTGCTCACCGTCTTCGACCCGCTGACTCAGCAGCCCTTCCCCGGCAATCGTGTCCCTGGCGAGCGCTTTCATCCCACGGCCCTGCGCCTGCTGGAGTACTACCCCCTGCCCAACCGCCCCGGCCCCAACAACCTGGCGGTGGGGGCGGTGGACCCGGACGATTGGGACAGCTTCTCGGCCAAGCTGGACCGGCGCATTGCCGGCAAGCACAGCCTCTCGTTCCGCACCGTGCTGCGCGACAACCGCACCGCCGAGCCGTTCAACGGTAGCGACCTGGGCACCTTCGGCCAGCGCGAAGACAACCGCCAGCAGATGCACGCCCTCAACTACACGCACCTGTTCGGCCCCACTTTCATCCAGGAAGTGCGCCTCGGCATGACCCGCACCCGCACCTTCCAGCGCTCCGTGCACTACGGGCAGGACATCAACGCGCAGCTCGGCCTGCCCTCGCCCGGCGACCCGCGCCTGTTCGGGTTCCCGCGGTTCACCATCCGCAGCTTCATCAATCTGGGAAACGCCGCCAACAAACCGGTGGATTTCACGGTCAACAACTTCCAGTACGCCACTACAGTCACCAAGGTCAGCGGCGCCAAGACGCTGAAGTTCGGCGCCGACATCCTGCGCACGCAGTTGTTTCAGCCCTATTTCAACAACAACCGCGGCACCTTCAACTTCAATGGCCGCTGGACGGCCGACCGGCGCGGGGTGGAGGGGCCGGCCGACACGCAGGGGCAGCGCAGCGGCGCCCCCTTCGCCGATTTCCTGCTCGGCCTGCTGAACAGCACCACGCGCCAACTCGGCTGGGTGGACAGCTACCTGTTCACCACCCGCTACGGCTTCTTCGCCCAAAACGACTGGAAGGTTCTGCCCAGCCTGACATTGAACCTGGGCCTGCGCTATGAGCTACTGAAGCCGCCGGTGGAAAAGTCCAACAAGCTGACGAACTTTCTGCCAGGGCTGGGCCGCCCGGTGCTGGCCGGCGAAGCCGGCTTCTCGCGCTCGCTGGTCCGGCTGGACCGCACCGACTGGGCCCCGCGCCTGGGCTTTGCCTGGCGGCCCTTGGGCAGCACCCGCACGGTGATCCGCGCCGCCTACGGCATCTTCTATGGCGGCGTCCTGCAGAACCCGCTGCGCACCCAGCTCTCGGCTGTCTATCCCTTCACCACCGCGCAAACCTTCAACGCCCAGTTCAACCGGGTGGGATCGCTCACCTTGTCCGATCCCTTTCCCGAAGCCATCGCCCGCGTGACCGGGGTGGATCAGCCCAACGGCTACCAGTACGACGCGCCGTCGGCCTACCTGCAGCAATGCAACTTCACGATCGAGCGCCAACTAGGGCGCACGCTGGCGCTGGAAACGGCTTACGTCGGGTCCAAGGGCAGCCACCTCGGCCGGCGCTTCAACTTGAACCAGCCCTTCCGCCGGGCCGAATATGCCCCTGACTTTCCCCGGCCGTTTCCCGCTTACTCCACGATTGATTACTTCGATTTCAACGCTAACTCCAATTACAACGCGCTGGCGCTATCGTTGCGCAACCGGGCGGCGCGCGGCCTGACGTTCCGCGTCCACTACACCTTCAGCAAGTCGCTCGATGACGCCTCGCAGATGAGCGACCGCAGCGACGGCGGCTTCGGGGGCGCCCAAGACGTCCGCAACCTGCGCCTGGAGCGCGCCCGCAGCGACTTCGACCGCCGCCACTCGCTGGCCTTCAACTACCTCTGGGACCTGCCGCTGGGCCGTGGCAAGCGCTTCGGCGCAGGCCTGCCCGGCTGGGCCAACAGCATCGCGGGCGGCTGGCAGTTGGGCGGCTTCACTCGCTTCCACTCGGGGCCGCCTTTCACTCCCCGCATCTCCAACGCCAGCCTGGACCTCGGAGAAGCCGATCGTCCCGACCGCCTGGGACGCGGCACCCTGCCCCATCCC
>CAYVGN010000012.1:15793-17816 GCA_964451215.1 uncultured Acidobacteriota bacterium | reverse complement strand
GGGTCGAGCCAACCGCCGAAAACGCGAAGCACGTCTTTCGGGCTCTGGACGCCTTTGGGGCGCCGCTGGACGGGGTTACGCCGGACGACTTCACTCAGCCGGGCCTTGTCTTCCGGATCGGGCTGCCGCCGCGCCAGATTGACATACGGACGGAGCGAGCGGGCCTGGAGTTCCCAGAGGCCTGGGAGGACCGCGTGGCCGGCCGGATCGGCCCTTGCCAGGTCAATTTCCTCGGCAAGCGCTCCCTCATAAAGAACAAGCGGGCCATGGGTAGGCCGCAGGACCTGGCCGACCTGGCGGTGCTTGAAGGCACGTAGGGGCTTTCGCTGCTCTCCGGCGCAAAGAGCGATGTAGCAGCCCGTTTATCCCGCCACGCTCCAAGACACCGGCGGATGGCGGCATCAAGCCGCCGCTTCATACGCGATTGCCGATTCTGCGTTGGCGAGTTTGGTTGCGTTGACAAGGCGCCGCCGGCATGCCAGAATCAAACATTGCGCGGACGGCGATGAACCAACCGCGCGCCTTCCCCTCTGTGCCCAAGTGGCGGAATTGGCAGACGCGCTAGATTCAGGTTCTAGTGGGGGCAACTCCGTGGAGGTTCGAGTCCTCTCTTGGGCACCATCCCTGACCCTGGCCGAGAAGCGCCAGTGACAAGCCAGGTCATAGGTGGTAGGTTGTAGCTGCAGGAAGCGGCCCGGAACTACCGGGCAGACAACCCTCCCTTATTCCCGGAATAAAAGCATTCGCTTTCACCGGAAACGGGAAACCGGTAGCATCGGTTCGGGGAGGGATGTCGTGAACGATCAGGCTTCAGGCTACAGACTTCCGGTGAACAGCATGGGAATGTAGGGCCCGGCCCCGCAGAGCGGGGTCCGGGCCGTCTGGCAGCAGTTCCGCGCCGGCAGGTGGGGGACGCGCTTGCTCGCGGTGACGGGCTAGCGGCTCTGATGCGTCCTTCCTGAAGCCTCTCTTACTTTTTCCCCACAAGCACCTGCTCGAAGAAAGCCAGGGCGCGCGGGTCGCGCGACTGACCCAGCCAGAAGATGGCCTGCTTGCGCACCGCCGGATTGCGGTTGCTCCGCGCCACGCCGATGAGCAGCGGAACTCCTTCGTCCTTCGGCAGCTGGCTGAGGGCGAAAACGGCGCGCTTCTTCACCTCGGTCTCCGGGTCTTTTTCGATGGCCTCGGTGATGGCCTCGCCGGCCTTATTGCCGGCCTTCTGGGCGAGCCAGAAGAGGGTCTGGCCGCGGACGTGACTACTGGCGTCGCTGCGCGCCACGCGAATCATTTCGTCTACCGCTTCTGCCTCTTTGCTCTGCGACAAAGCGAAAACCACCTTGTCGCGCACGCGCTCGCTGGGGTCTTCGCGAGCCATGCGCCGGAGCAGTTCGTAGCCGCGGCGCCCGCGCGATACGCCCAGCCAGAAGGCGGTGCGGCCGCGCAGCCATTCCGGTTGGCTGGAAGCGACGAACTGCTCCAGGGCCCGGTCGGCCGCCGGGTCGGCATGCAGCGCAATAGCGGCCAGGGCTGCCTCCCCAGCGCGGCCCGATTCCTTTTTTTCCGCTTCCGGAGCGGTGGCGAACGAGGAGAGCAGCATCACGCTTTCCGCCGGCCGGACGTCCCTCAGCCAGAAGAACGGCAAACCGCCAGCGTCCAGCTCGCAATCGGGTGAGAAGGTACGGATGCGGTCCACGCGCCGCTGCTCGACGCGGAACAGCACGAACAATGTGCGCGATTCCAGGGCCACGGTGGCCGCGCCGGACGACTGCGAAGAGGAGCCCTTCCTGCCTTCCAGCGAACAGCGTCCGCAGCAGTGGTCGTCGCGACCGCCGCATGAGGTGCAGCAACACATGTTGTGCTGCCCGTCAATCGCGGGGACCGCGTACCCGATCCAGGCAGGATCCGTTTGCGCACCTACCAGGCCCCGGAATTCTTTCTCCAGCCCGGCGGCCACCGACCGCGTTTGCAGCTTCGCGTTCACCAACCGGGGCTGCTCGGCCGCCGGCAGCGTGGCAGCCAGCGC
>CAYVGN010000012.1:8326-15693 GCA_964451215.1 uncultured Acidobacteriota bacterium | reverse complement strand
TCCATCATGTAATCGGTGGCTTCCTTGTTCCGCATGATCGAGAGCTTTTCCACGATCGCCTTCTTCATAGCCGCATCCGTTTCCTTCCGCGCAAGGTCAACCAGCGCCTTCGCATTGTTCTGGACGAACAGCGCCTGAACGATTTGCCTGCGGATATCCGGATCGGTCTCATTGGGATAGAGCGACACCAGCGCGTCGCCCGTACGCTTGGCGCCGGAAATTCCCAGGCTGTGGATGGCAGCCCGCCGGAGCTTTGGATCCTTCTCGGTGCGCGCCACCTCGAGCAGCTTTTCGACGGCCCCGCCAACGAACAGCGAGTGCAGGATTCGTTCCTTCAGCTCGCTAGAACTCTCCGGGCCGTAGAGTTGCCACAGTTCCTCGCGCGCGCCCATCACTCCCAGTTGCTGGATGGCTTCCTTGCGCAGTTCGGGCGATTGCTCGCCCTTGGCGGCGGCCAGCAGCCGCTCGCGTTCTCCGGCGACCATGAAGCTGTGGAGGATGGCGCGCTTGACGTACAGGTCATTGGACGCGCCGTAGACATCGGCCAGCACCTGCCGGCTCTCCTTGCCGCCGTACAGGCCGAGGTACTTGACCGCCTTCATCTGCAGATCCGGGTTGGAGCCGCCGCGCGCGATCTGGCCCATCACCTCGCGGGAGCGCGGCGACCTGCTTTGCGCCAGCACGAACAGAGCGCGCTCCTTCAGCTTCGGTGGGTGATTACCCTTGAGAAACTTCTCCAGGAGCGGCACGGCCTGTTCCGGATCGGTGTTCTGGAGGGCGTTGAGGGCTAGCAGTTTCAGTTCCTCGTCGCTGCTGTCCACCGATGGCGCCTGTCCGGCGCCCTGGCGGACCTCGACTTCCAACGCCCTGGCGTCGTTCAGCCAGCGGCTGGTTGGGTAGGACTTCTGGATCTCCTGGAGGGCGGCGAGAGCCTCGGCGCGCTGTCCCTGCTTGTTGAGGGCCCATGCCTTCCAGTAGAGGGCGCCGTCGGCCCGGCGCCCTTTCATCTCGGCCACGCGGCTGAAGGTCTCGACGGCCTGGTCCCAGCGGCGCTCGTCCAGGGCTGCGGCGCCGCGCTGGTAGAGGTTCTCCTCCCTCTCGCGGCCGCGGGCGCGGAGTTCCTCGGCGCGCGCTTTCAGCATCTGCTCGTGCAGTTGCTGCTGGTGCTCGCGAGCAGCCTGGGCCAGCAGTTCGCGCTGCTCCTCGAGCATCCGGGCCAGGTGTTCGCGGTCGCGCTCGGCCTTTTCACCGAGCCGTGCCCGTTCTTGCTCGAGCGCCCGCAATAGTTGCTCGTAGGGGTGCAGTTCTTCCGAGCGCGCCTGGCTGGGCGCGCGCTCTTGCGCGGGGAGCAACCCGGCGCCCAGCACCCCAGCTACAAAAAGTAGGACCGAACAGCAAGACCGTTTCATGGTTCCTCCAAGATGCCCAAACCGAACAGCCCAAAACCTGCCCCTACAAACGCTCCCGGGGCGCAGCCTGCGTTGGCGACACGCCGGGTGCCACACTTTCCCGGGCGCGGAAGCTGACCACCCGAACTTTGAAAATGATCCCCTGCGCTTCGATGCGCTGGCGAATGCGCTCCAGTTCAGCAGCCGACAGCTCGCTGGGGCTGTGCACAATCTCCAGCAGGATGCGCTCCAGTTCTTCCAGGACGCTGACGATGGCCGTGTCACCCGAACGGGCCGCGCTTTGCCGGTACAGCCGGTTGGCGTCAACCAGGTCAGCGGCGATGCGCTGCTCGGCCGAGATATCCACGGTCGGCTGCTCCCCGGCGTTCACCAGCTCGAGCAGCACCATCTGGGAGCGCTCCAGGTGCTCGCCGACCGTAAGCAGCAGGATACGCTCGCGGACCGCCTGGGGTATCGGCTGCGCGCTCTCTAGGGGCCCGCGCGACCCGAACCGCCCCACCAGAAACGCCGCCACCACCAGGGCGGCCATGGCCGCCGCGAGGATCCACCGGCGAGGCTGGAAGGCAGCGGCCTTCAGGCCGGCCCGGCCGCCGAAGAGGCCGGCCCAGCTCCAGCCGCTCCGCTGCGGAAGCCGCGTGCTGAGGCGCTCCCACACCTGCTGGCCGTACTCTTCGCCGCGCTCCGGAACCGGGGCCTCTTTCACCGCGGCCAGCATCCGATCCAGGCCCTGGTAATAGCGACGGCAGGAATCGCAGGCGGCCAGGTGCTTTTCGATCGCCTCCCTGTCGTCCGCGTCGCCGTAGTAGTAAAAGACCAACCGTTCTTCGCTCAGGTGACCCATAACCACATCCGGCGGATCTGAAAACCCCAACCGATCAGTGCCGCGATCCTCAAGAAGCGGTTCCTCCAGTGAAGCGGAACCGCTCGCTCACGCTCCCGACACCGACAACTGGCGGCTCTGAGGCTTGCTATCACCAGCAGCCCTCCAACGCCCGCCGCAGCTTGTGCACGGCGCGGAAGATGGCGTTCCTCGCCGCTCCTTGGCTCAGCCGCAGTGCGTGGGCAATCTCTTCGACCGACAGGCCTTCGAAGTGGCGGAGGACGAACGCGGCCCGCTCGGGCGCGCTCAGCCGGCTCATCGCGGCCTTCACGCGCCGTTGGACCTCGGCGCTCAACACCAGCCGGTCCGGCCCGGGTTCGGACGATGGCAGCGGAACCAGCTCGTTGCGCTCCGGGTCCTCCAGGCTGCGGTGCGCGTTGCGCTGCTGCCGCGCCCGCAGCAGGTCCAGGGCGCAGTTGGTGGCGATACGGTGGAGCCAGGTGCCGAACTGGGAGCGCGCCTCGAACCGGTCGTAGCCCCGGTAGGCCCGCAGGAACGTCTCCTGCACTACCTCCTCCGCGTCATGCTCGTTGCCGGTCATCCGGTAAGCCAGCCGGAACACACTGTGGCTGTGGCGCTCCACCAGCAGACGGAAGTCGTCCTGCTCGCCGGCCTGCGCCTGCGCCACGGCGGCTGCCCCGCTTCCCTCCATCCGACTCCTTAGACTGGCTTTGTGGCCTGCGGTTAGGGAAATATCGCCGCTGTTCTGGAAGCAGCCACAGAGACACGAAGAAACGCGATGTTTTCTTGTTTCTCGGTTCCTCTGTGCCTGGGTGTCTCTGTGGCTACTTTTCGCCCGCTTTGAACAGCGTCCAGGGGCCGGCTTTCATGTCGCGGAGCGCGGGCGCCATCCAGGAGTATTGGGGGTGGGCCTGGAGGAAGGGCCCGGCCAGGAAGTCGCGCCCGCAGGGGTGGCCGGCGCGGGCGCGGAAGCTCAGTTCGGCGGCCATCTGGCTGTCGGTGGCTTTGGCCTGCACCGCCCCAGCCGGATAGTAGGGCCCCCACTCCCAGGCCGGCTCGCCCCGCGCCGACAGCTCCAGGTGGCCGCACAGCGTGCGCTCGTTGGGCTGCTCCTTCTCGGCGAAGGCGTCGAAGTGGTCGGCCAGAAAGGCCTCGGCCAGGGCCACGTCAATGCGGCCCTTCCACTCCTTCATGAGCCGCTCCCAGCGCTGCCGCCGCGCGTTTGGGGAGGTCTCGCGGTTGTTGGGGTCGAACCTGGTTTCTTCCGCCAGCACCTTCGGGTCGCTGGCGAAGTTGGCGCCAACGAAGTACCCGTCCCGGGTGCGCCACACCCGGTGGTTCTTCAGCCCCAGCTCGAACTGGGCGATCTCGCCGGTCTTGCGGTCGCCCAGCAGCCAGTCGTTCGCGTAGCCTCCGTTGTTGCCCTCGAGCATGATGCGCACGTAGTCATCTATGGAGCGGGCGTACTGCAGGGCCTTGCGGGCCCGCACGAACTCGGCCTTGCCGTTGGGGTTCCAGCCTTCAAACTGCGAGATGGTGGTTTCGGTGACCATCAGGCCGGCCGAGTTCATGCCGAAGTCGTCGTCGCTGACGATGACGCCGGGGAAGCCGTCCATGAAGATGCGGTGGCCGCGCTGGGGGACGATGTCGAAGACGATGCGCCAGCGCTGGCCGGGCACGTAGCCGGTCCAGGCGTTGTGGGCCATCACGATGCGGCCGCCGCGGGTGTAGCTGCCGGTGGCCATGAAGGCGCTGCAGTTGCCCGGCGCCGCCAGCCGCGGCGCATCCGCCGCCTTCTCGCGCCTGTTGAGCCACGGGACGTAATAGTCGGGCAGCTCCTGGAAGGCGTTCAGCGCCACCACGTCCCAGGTGTCCATGGGCACGCCGCGGGCGTTCAGCCCCTCGGCGATGCCCGCCAGCTCCTCCTGGTATTCCTTGTCGATCTTCGGCCAGAGCATCTCGCGCGCCGCCCTACGGAAGAACTCCCAGTCGCGCTTGGTGCGCTGGGTGTCGAAGAACTTGACGGCTTCAAAAGCGTCCTGGATCTCCGGCGCCAGCAGGTAGCCGTGCTGGTAGCCGATGCGCGCCGGCCAGCCCTCCAGGTGGGCGTAGACCCACCCTGCCCGCTCGAAGCGGTAGGCGCCGCCCAGCAACTGAACCCCCGCCTGCACCGCCTTCAGCTTCTTGGTCCTCCAGGGATTTTTCTGCGTCGCAGACAGCCCCTGGCCCGGCGGCAGGCATACAAGCAGCGCGCCCAGTGCCAGTGCGGCCATGAGGTGAGCCGCCGGATGGGACATGGCTCTGATTCTCACGATGAACCCCCAGCTCGAGATGAGCCGAGTATAAACCGCCAAGACGGAGAAGGCGCAGAGCGAAAAGCGTGTTTCCTCTCCTCCGCGCCCTGTGCGTCTCTGCGGTGAGTTACGGCCGGCCGGGGCCGTAGAGGATCTTGCCGGGCCGGGCAGCGGTGTGCTTGCCCTCGGCCACCACCGGCTCGCCGTTCACCAGCACGTAGCTGAACCCCTCGGAATACTGGTGCGGCTTGTCGAAGGTGGCCCGGTCGCTGACCTTGTCGGGATCGAAGATGACGAGGTCGGCCCAGTAGCCCTCGCGCAGCAACCCGCGGTCGCGCAGGCGGAAGGTCTGCGCCGGCAGCGAGGTCATCTTGCGGATGGCGTCCTCCAGGCCGATGAGTCGCTTCTTGCGCACGTACTCGCCCAGCATCCGGGCGTTGGTGCCGTAGCTGCGCGGGTGCGGCAGCCCCACGTTGTACTCAACGATGCCGCCGTCGGAGCCAACCATGGCGAAGGGGGCGCGCATGATGCGCTCCACGTCCTCGTCGCTCATCGAGAAATAGACCATCTGGATGCGCTGGTTGCCGGCGGCCATCGCCGCCAAGTGCAGGTTCAGAACCGTCTCGATCTCGTTTTTCAGGTTCGCCTTGCGCTTCTTCAGCCGGGTGATCTCGGTGATGTTCTTGCCTTCGAGGGAGGAATCGAAGCGGGCGCGGGCGACCACGGCGTAGTCCAGGTGCTTGCGCCCGCCGCGCTTCCCGATGTTCTCCAGCATCTCCGCCGCGATCTTCTTGCGCGTGGCCGGATCGGTCAGCCGCTCCTTGACCTTCTCGGGCCCGTCGGCCAACGCCCAGGAAGGAAGCAACATGGACAGCCCGGTGCTGGAAGCCCGGTAGGGATACTGGTCTACGGTGACCTCCTGGCCGCGGCGGCGCGCCTCCTCGACCATGGCCAGCGTCCTGGCGCTCTGCCCCCACAGTCGCTTGTTGGAGACCTTGAAGTGCGAGATTTCTACCGGCATCTGCGCTTCCCGTCCGACGCGCAGGGCCTCCTCGACAGCCGCAAAGACGTTCCCTCTCTGGTCGTCGCCTTCGTTGCGGATGTGGCTGGCGTAGACGCCGCCGTGGCGCGCGGCTACCCTGGCCAGCTCCACCACCTCCTCCGTGTTGGCGTAGGTGCCGGGGATGTAGATGAGGCCGGTGGAGAAGCCGACCGCGCCCTGGCGCATGTTCTGGTCCACCAGTTGCCCCATCCGCTCCAGTTCTTCGGCCGTGGCCTGGCGGTTGGCCGTCCCCATCACCCTGCTGCGTACGCTGTTGTGGCCGATCAGCGAGGCCGCGTTCAGCGAGACGCCCTGCTTCTCGATGGCCGCGAAGAAGTCGCCGAGGTCGGTGCGGGAGCCGCCGCAGTTGCCGGTGACGATGGAGGTGACCCCGTCCAGCACGAAATTGTCGGCCGTGGCCTGCTTCAGCAGGCCGTCCTCGGCGTGCGTGTGCACGTCGGTAAAGCCGGGGGCGACGATCTGGTTGTTGGCGTCAATGAAGTGCCGGGCAGCGGAGGCAGGCAGCGAACCGTAGGGCGCCAAGCGCGCGATCCGCCCGTCCTTGATGGCGATGTCGCCGCGGTACCAGGGATTGCCGGCGCCGTCCACGATGTGGGCTCGGCCGATCACCGTGTCGTAAGCGGGGGCCGGCCGAGCGGCGGCGATCCCCTGCAGCTTTGGCTCCAGCAGGGAGGCCAGCAAAAGGAGGGCAAGTAACGCGCTGCTCATCTGCTTCTTTGTCTCCTGGCGTCTTTGTGGTTCAATGTACGTTCAACCCGAATGGTGTTATATCCCGAAGACCGGTGTCAACAGCGCCCTCCTGTGCGAACTTCATGAGCTGTTCTATACTCGCCATCCTGCTGCTACTGGCTGCCAGCCTTTCGCTTCATCCCGCCGCGGCGGCGGAACCAGGCAGCAACCGGAAAGACCCGATAGCCCTGGAGATGAAGTTGAAGGATTCCACCGCCGGTCAGCAAGCCAGGTTCTCCAAGGCATTCCGCGTGATCGAGGACGCCGTCGCCGCCAGAGCCTTCCCCGGCGCCGTGCTGGCCGTGGGAGAGAAAGGCGCGCTGGTGGCGCTGGAGGCGTTCGGCAGGTTCGATTACTCGCCCGACTCCCCCACCGTGACCCCCGACACCATCTACGACCTGGCGTCGGTGTCCAAGGTGGTGGGCATGACGACGGCCGCGGCCATGCTCTACGAGAAGCAGAGCCTGCTGCTGGATGTGCCAGTGGTCCGCTACCTCCCCGAGTTTGCCGGCCCGCCCGGCCACGACCAGATCACGGTGCGGCAGTTGCTCACTCACAGCTCCGGCCTGCCCGCCTACGAGAAGCTGTTCCTCGAAGAGAGGGACCGGCAGCGCATCCTGAAGCGCATCTATGCCATGCCGCTGGCCGCCCAGCCCGGGGAGAAGTTCGCCTACAGCGATTTCGGGCCAGTCCTGATGGGCGAGATCATCGAGCGCATCGCCCGCCACCCCCTCGACCAGTTCCTGCGCCGGCAACTATTCGAGCCGCTGGGAATGAAGGACACCTGCTACAGCCCGCCTGGGAGCCTGCTGGCCCGCATTCCGCCCACCGAGGACGACCCGTTTCGAAAGCGGGTGGTGCGGGGCGAGGTGCACGACGAAAACTGCTGGGTGATGGGTGGGGTGTGCGGGCACGCCGGGATGTTCTCCACCGCCTGCGACCTGGCCGCCTTCGCGCAAATGATGCTGAACCGGGGGAGCTATGGCGGCCGGCGCATCCTGAAGCGCAGCACCGTGGACCTTTTCACCTCG
>CAYVGN010000012.1:0-8316 GCA_964451215.1 uncultured Acidobacteriota bacterium | reverse complement strand
GCAGCCCGGCCCCCCGGGCAGCAGCCGCGCCCTCGGCTGGGACAAGCCCTCGCCCCCAGACAGCCCCCGGAAGAACACCTCCTGGCAGGCTGGCGACCTCTTCTCGCAACGCTCCTTCGGCCACACCGGCTTCACCGGCACCTCTCTGTATATTGACCCGGAGAAAAAGCTGTTCGTCGTTCTGTTGACCAACCGCGTGCACCCGACCCGCGAGCACAGCCAGATGAGCAAGGTTCGCCCCGCGGTGCACAGCGCAGTGGTGGAGGCGATTCGATGATTCTGACGTGGGTGGACTGGGCGGTGATCGCCGCCTACTTCCTGGTCAACCTTCTCATCGGGCTTTACTACCGCAAGCGGGCGGGCTCCAGCACCGGCGAGTTCTTCCTTTCGGGGCGGAACGTGACCTGGTGGCTGGCGGGCACCTCCATGGTGGCCACCACCTTTGCCGCTGACACGCCGCTGACGGTGACCGGCATCACCGCCCGCAACGGCATCGCCGGCAACTGGCTGTGGTGGAGCATGCTGCTCAGCGGCATGATGACGGTGTTCTTCTTCGCGCGGCTGTGGCGGCGCGCCGTGGTGGTCACCGACGTGGAGCTGGTGGAACTGCGCTACGGCGGACGCCCCGCCGCCATCCTCCGCGGCTTCCGCGCCGTCTACCTGGGCCTGATGATGAACTGCATCATCATGGGCTGGGTGAACCTGGCCATGGTCAAGATCCTGACGCTGACCCTGGGTGTCTCCAAGGTCACGGCGCTGGTCATCAGCCTGGCCATTATCGGCTTTTACACCGCCATCTACACCACCATCTCCGGGCTGTGGGGCGTGCTGGTCACCGACCTGTTCCAGTTCGTGCTGAAGATGGGCATGGTGATCGCGCTGGCCTACTTCGCCGTGAAGGCGGTGGGCGGGATCGGAGCGATGAAGCTGAAGTTGGTGGCGGTGGACGCCGCCCGCACCGCCGGGGGCCACGGCTCCATCCTCTCATTCCTGCCGGAGCTCGATTCAGCCTGGATGCCCATGCTCGCCTTCTTCGTTTACATCGGCGTGAACTGGTGGGCGAGCTGGTACCCGGGCGCCGAGCCGGGAGGCGGCGGCTACGTGGCGCAGCGCATCTTCTGCGCTAAGGACGAGAAGAACTCCCTGCTGGCGACCCTGTGGTTCAACATCGCCCACTACGCGCTGCGGCCCTGGCCCTGGATCCTGACGGCGCTGGCCTCGGTCATCCTCTACCCCAACCTCCAGGATCCCGAGTCGGGCTACATCCGGGTGCTGGTGGACCACCTGCCCGCCAGCCTGCGCGGCATGATGCTGGCCGCCTTCGCCGCCGCCTACATGTCCACCATCGGCACCCACCTCAACTGGGGCTCCTCCTACCTGGTGAACGACTGCTACCGGCGCTTCCTGGCCCGGGGCCGCACCGACCACCACTACGTGGTCATCTCCCAGCTCTGCACGCTGCTGCTGATGGGCGTCTCCGCCGTGGTCACCTACCACTTGGAGTCCATCCAGCGCGCCTGGGAACTGCTGATCACCACCGGGGCCGGAACGGGCACCGTGTACCTGCTGCGCTGGTACTGGTGGCGCATCAACGCCTGGAGCGAAATCTCGGCCATGATCGCCGCCTTCATTACCTCGCTGGTGGTGCACACCTCTGTCAGCTTTAGCGGCACGGCGGCGCTACTGTTCGCCAAACGCACGCTGGTGACGGTGGTGGTTACCAGCGCCGTGTGGCTGGCGGCAACCTACCTGACCTCGCCGGAGCCCCAGTCGGTGCTGCTGAGCTTCTACCGGCGCGTGCGGCCCAACCAGAGGTTCTGGAAGCCCATCGGGCGGTTGGCGCCAGACATTGCTCCGGTGCACGACGGCTGGTACAACCTGGCTGACTGGCTGGCCGGCTGCGCCCTGGTCTACTTCAGCCTGTTCGGCATCGGCAAGATTGTCTTGGGATTCTTCGGCCAGGGAATCCTGTTCCTGGCGCTGGCCGTAGTAGCCGGCGGCTACATCTGGTGGGACTTCTCGCGGCGCGGCTGGGCCGCGCTGGCCGGCGCCGGGCAAACCGCCCCCGCCAACGACTGACGCGGACGCTGAACGCACTGTACTATCATGGACCCTGCCTCGGGAACCTACTGTTTGGGTGCTGTAGTTCGGTTCCCGAGACCCAGATCCGCGAGGCGGGCGCAGGCGGCGCTCCAAAGCGGCCATCCGCCCGAACCGCTGCAGAGTAAACTGTGTGAGCAAGTCGGGGTGCGAAGGTGATGATTCGCTTCGGGTTCGTTGAAGCTGATGAGGCGAAACTGGCTGGGATCTGCCGGCGCTATCACGTCCGCGAACTCGCGGTGTTCGGGTCGGCAGCCCGTGGGGAGATGCGGCAGAGCAGCGACATAGACGTGCTGGTCGAGTTCCAGCCGGAGGCGGAAATCGGGTTGCTGGAGTACGCCGGCTTGATGTTGGATCTATCGGACTTGCTGGGCCTTCGGGTCGATCTGGTCTCGAAAAACGGACTCAAGCCTCTTATCCGGGATGCCGTCCTCCGGGAGGCGCGCCTCGTCTATGCGGCGTGAAGAACTGTATCTGCGCGACATCGTGGAGGCGGCCGACCACATCGAGAATTTTCTCTCCGGGTACGACTTTCCCGGTTTTCAGGCATCAGAACTGGTCCGTAGCGCCGTTGTCCAGAAACTCGCGGTTATGGGAGAGGCGGCTGCTCGGGTCTCCGACGAACTCAAGGCCCGCCACCCAGAAGTGCCGTGGCCGAGGGTCGTCGCCTTCCGGAACATTCTCGTGCACGCCTATTTCGGAATCGATTGGAACGTGGTCTGGCTCGCGGCCAAGAAGCAGGCTCCCACGCTGCGAAATCAGACGGCGGCCATTTTGCAGGCGGAGTTTGGACGGGAGGAAAGCGAGCCTCCACCGTCGCGTGGTCGGTAGCTACCCGGGATCCGACCGCTTCTTGGCCGAGCAATACCTGCAAAAAACCATGTCCATGAGCGCAGCAAGCCCCCAGCACTCCGTGGATCAGGCGGCAGGGTATTGCCAGGGGGCGCGGTAGGGGCGCGCCAACAGCTGGTTGGCTTCCGCATCACCCACCACCACTTCCTTTCCCCCGTCCCATTGGATGCTGCGGCCGAGCTTCCACGACAGCATGCCCAGCAGGCTCATGTTGGTGGAGCGGTGGCCGATCTCGATGTCGCATACCGGCTGCTGGCCCGTCTTGATGCAATCCAGGAAGTCGGCGAAAAGTTCCGGAATGTTCTGATCGTCGGGTTTGTGCAGCTTGGGATCTTCGTGCAGGACCGGCTTCTTCTTGTTGGAGGGATAAAAGGTCCAGCCGTCCAGCCAGCCCATGTGCAAGGTGCCCTCGGTGCCGTAGAAATAGCAGCCGACGTTGGTGCGCTCGGCCTCGTTGCCGGCGTACTGGCGGTGCTCCCAGACCGCGGTGAACGACTCGAACTCGAAGGTGGCCACCTGGGTGTCAGGGGCATCGGTGTTGTCACGCTTGATGTGGCGCGCCGCCGCGGAAAAGACCTTTCTCGGGTACTTCTCCTCGGTCCACCACAGGATCTGGTCCATCCAGTGGATGCCCCAGTCGCCCAACGTCCCGTTGGCGTAGTCGAGGAACTGGCGGAAGCCCTTGGGGTGGATCTTCTTGTTGAAGGGGCGCAGGGGCGCCGGGCCGCACCACAGGTCCCAGTCGAGGCCGGAGGGCGGGTCCGAATCGGGCGTCGGCTGGCCGGGACCGCCAGGGTAGTGCACGAAGGCGCGCACCATGCCGATCTTGCCGGCCTTGCCCGACCGCAGGAACTCACGGCCGCTCATGTTGTGCGGCGATACGCGGCGGTGGGTGCCCACCTGGACCACCCGGTTGGTCGCCCGGGCCGTGTTCACCATCGCCCGGCCTTCCTTGATGGTGTGGCCGATGGGCTTCTCCACGTAGACGTGCGCACCCGCCTTCATGGCCGCAATCGCCACCAGCGGATGCCAGTGGTCGGGCGTGGCCACGATGGCGATGTCCGGCTTCTCCGTGGCTAGTAACTCGCGGAAATCCTTGTAGCGCTTGGGGCGGTCGCCGCAGAGCTTCTCCACCTCCTCGGCGGCCGGGCTGAGCTGGTTCTGGTCCACGTCGCATAAGGCCACAATGCGGCACTCGCCCGATTGCATCGCCACCCGCGTGACGTTCATGCCCCACCAGCCGGAGCCGATTAGCGCCACGCGGTACTTGCCCTTCTGCGCGCCGAAGATGGGAACGCCCAGGGCCAAGCCAGCGGAAACCGAACCCTTGAGGAAATCTCTGCGGTTCATAACTGAGGGCACCTCGCTGACGGCCTATTGAACCACAAAGGCACAAGGAGACAAAGCAACCAAGCCGCAATTATCCACCAGGCGGTTGCCGGTGGCCAATCCGCGTCCGCTTCACCAACAAGGTCGGCTATGGGGCTTCGTCCAGGGCCGATTCCAACACTCGAATCTCGGTGGGGTCCACGGCAGCGCCGGCGTAGCAACAGCGGTAGAAGCATTCGACCGCGCGGCGGCCAGCGGCGAGCAGCGCCGCGGGAACCTTGTCGGGTGGGAGGCTCTCCAGGTGTTCCAGCGGGGCGCGCCACGCGGGCCGGGCGAAGCCCAGGCGCGCCCAGCGGCCGTCGAGCTGCGCCAGTAATTCAGCCAGTTCGGGCGGGGTCCCAGTGACTTCAGTGCGGAGGGCGACGGGTGCGCGACGGAAGCGAACGCGCCGCCAGCGCCACGCCAACGCAATAGCCGCTGCGACCACGCCAATCACAACCGCCCCCAACCAGAGGTGGGCGACCAGGACGGCCCGGAGAAGCGCCTGGATCTGCCACCAGAGCCAGCGGAACGGCGCGCGCCAGTCGCCTGCACGCACTCGCACGGAAAGTTCGGCGAGCTGGGCCTTGAGCCATTCCAAGGCGTTGTCCAGCCGGCCCGGCCCCAGGCCCGCGTGCAATGCCTCGTACTCGGCCGCCGGCGTCGGGTCCGCCTCCACCCAGCCCCTGCCCGGCAGGTAGGCTTCGATCCAGGCGTGCGCGTCCTTCTCCCGCACCACGTAGTGGTCGCCCTGCCGGTTGCCTCCCTGCACGTTCCAGCCAGCCACGTAGCGGCTGGGGATGCCTTGGAGCCGCAGCAGGACCGCGGCCGCGCTGGCAAAGTATTCGCAGTACCCCTGCTTCTTCTCAAACAGGAACTCGGACACCGGCTGGTTGGTGCGGAACCGACCGGGCTTCAGCGAATAGTGGCACTCACTTTCAACGAACGCCAGCGTGCGCTCCAGGCGCTCTTCGGGGGAGCGCGTTCCGGCCGCCAGGCGTTCGGCCAATTCTTTGAGCCGAGGATCAAGCGGCGGCACGTCGAGGCATAGCTTCAGCATTCCCGGCGGAGCCAAGCCGCTCCCTGCCGGCCCGTCCCTGCGGTTGATCGTCCCATACATCTCGGTTTCCCACTCGGCAACGGGCGCGAAGATTCCGTACGCATCCATGCGCGCGCCCCGCCAGGGCACCCGCAGGAAGAAGGTGCCGGCCGGGGCCACCGACATGCCTCCGTTAAACACGATCTGGATAATCCGGGTGCGCACCTGGTCCGCGCCGGTTGTGGCCTGGTCAGCAACGCCGGGAATGATGAAATTGTTGCCGGGAATGGCTTCCAGCCATTCGGCGGCGCCGCGGCTCAAGGAAGAGCCTCGAGGCGCAGGGCGAAGAATGACCGGCTCGGGAATCTCCCACCGCTCGACACCGGCCGGTCCGGCTGTCATCATCCGCACGTTGGCGCGCCAGGTCTGCCCGTCGAATGCCACGAACACCCGCCCGCGCAGTTTTTGCGGACGCGAGGTCCACACCCGCATCACCACCCGCGTTGAAAGCTTCAATTCCTCCAGGTCGCCCAGCCGCGACTCGCTTCCGAACGCCCGGTAGTTGATGCCCGGCGATTCGAAAACGCGGAAGATTCCCAGTTCCACTTTCGTCTGGGCCCAGGGCAGGAAACGGATGATACCCCAGGAAAGCAAGAGCACCGCGAGGCCGCAGAGGGCTAGCCGCCCGAGCTGGGCGAGGCCGGCGGAAACGGAGCGTCCGGGCGCCCGACCCTGCTGACCTTCGAGCGCCAGGTGCGCGAAGATGGTAAACCCTGCCAGCGCCACGACGCCCTTCACCGGCGCAGTTGTGCTGAAGCAGACCACGACCAGCAGGCCCACGGTTACGGGGAGGAAAGTTGTCGCGAGGCGCCAGGCCGGAGCGCCCAGCAGGAACAGGCTGGAGAAGAACGCCAGGCCGTAGCCGGCAAGCAGCGCGAGGCGCCTTGCCGTCTGCTGGGTCAGCAGCGGATAAGCCATGAGGATGAGGCCGAGCACGACCGCGCCCGCGAGAAAGACATAAGCCAAGTTGCGCATCCACGGGCGCAGGCGCGCAGGCGCCTGATCCCACCGCCAGAACAGGGATAGGGCACAAGGCAGCAGGAACAGCCAGGCGGGCGGTGTCCGGTGGGTCGTGGCAAAGCCGGCTACCGCCGTGCCCGCCAGCACCGCCAGCAGCAGTCGTTGCGGCCTGGATTCGCCCGTCACGGCAGCCATCCTTGTGGAGGTGTCAGGTTTCAGGTGACAGGTTCTGGGTCAGGGCCTCGCCGCCTGCCACCTGCAATCCAGCACCTGGCCAAGGGCTCGGCCCTTGATATCCGGGATGTAGGGGCAGGCCTGGTGCCCAATGTCACTTACTTTACCAGTCGGCAGTACCCTGGTAGCGCAGGCGTCTCGCCTGCTCCGCTTCGGATTCAACAAGTTGCAGGCCAGAGGCCTGCGCTCCCAGGCAAGCCCACACGCTTCAGTAAGTGACATTGGGCCTGGTGCCTGCCCAGGGCGGTCCCGCCAAGCGGAACCCGCCCCTACAGCACCCGCGTGCAACGGATACAAGGTTCTCGTTTCGACGCCCATAACGGTCTAAGCCCAAGATCTGATTAGCTCCGACTCTGAACCAGCCGTTCCACGTCGGCCGGGGTCATCTGGCTGATTTCGCCCAGCTCCTCTGCAACACTCTGCCAGGACTCGCCCGTCGGTCCTTCGTGCACGATGATGGCGCGCACCGCGGTCCCCAGTGATTTCACCCGCTCGAGGAAGTCGCGCCGCGCACGGTCCCAGTCCTGGAGCACAGCCACCACCGTGGTGATCTGGGCCAACTTTTCGAACAGGTGCGGTCCGATAGTCTGGAAGGGCGGCTGGTAGCAGGGCTCCAGGCAGGTCAGCACGTCCAGGATGTTCTCCAGGTAGGCCAGGCTACGCCCGGCGCTCACCTCGTAAATATCGGGTCCGGCCGCCAGGATGTCCACGATGTACTCGCTGCGGCTGAAGTAATCCGCCACCGAGGCCACCACCGAGATGGCTGCCTCAAAGGCCTCCAGATCGGTGGCGCCGGCTCTGGCGGGCAGAAACGTGTCCAGGATCAGCGCGATGCGGCAGAAATACTCCTCCTGAAACTCCTTCACCACCGGCTTGCCGCGCCGCGCCCAGGATCGCCAGTGGATGTTCTTCACCGGGTCGCCGTCGCGATATTCGCGCGTCCCAACAAACTCGATGGCGTCGCCAGTGCTCGATGAGAGCGGGATGCCGCCTGGCTGGTAGCGGCGGCCCAGCGGCACAGTGAAGTCTTCCAGGGTATAGAAGCGCGGATAGACCAGCAGAACCTGGTCGGGCAGGGCGGTGGCGCGGGTGGCGGCCAGCCGCAGCGGATCGGTGGCCCGCACGGCGGGGCCGCCGAGGACGTAGCGGCCGCGACGCAACACGCGCAACCGCACCCGGGCCTCGCCGGGCGCCTCCGGGGCGCAGGCCAGGAAAACTTCCGCCGGCTCGAACCAGACGCGGCCGCCCGGCTGCGGCCGCGGGAAGGTGAGCTGCAAGTCGGGCAGCATGCGCCCCGACTCGCTGTGCAGGCGGGCCGGGATGGTCAGAGGCACCAGCGCCGTGGCGCGAGCCGGCAGGCGGCAGTCAATGCGGACGCGCGGCGGCCGACGCAACAACCCGAACAGCGAGCCCACCAGGAACATGGCCGCGGCCACTGCAAAGAGCACGAAGACCTGGGTGCGCCGCGTGTCCAAACCCAGCACCGCTAGCGCTGCCATCACCCACAACAAGTACCGGCCGCGCGCCGTGAGGCGTTCGCGGTAGTTCGCTACCAGTTTGCGCCAGAGCTTCAAGGTGTTAGGTCTTGGGTCTTAGGTGTCAGGTGTTGGGTGGCCTATGAGCCGAGGTTGCACGTCCCACGCGAGCAGCAAGCTGGCAGCCCAAACACGCGTGACCCTATTCCCCAACACCCGGCACCTGAC
>CAYVGN010000011.1:0-18526 GCA_964451215.1 uncultured Acidobacteriota bacterium | reverse complement strand
ACCTCTCTATTCGTCGGCAGCGTCAGATGTGTATAAGAGACAGAACAACTCCACCATGCCGGCGTCGGCCTGCTCGGCCCCGGCCAGGATTTTCATCAGGGTGGACTTGCCCGCGCCGTTCTCGCCGACCAGGCCGTGACACTCGCCCGTGTGCAGCCCCAGCGAGCAGCCGGCCAGCGCCTGCGTGCCGGGGAACGCCTTGGAGATGCCTTCGATGCGGACGGCAATCACGGGGTTGGCGTCTTCCTGCCCGGCGGATTCGTGCCCGGCGGTTGCTGTGGCGACCCGGGCGCTGCATTCGCCGAGCCGGAGAGGCTGGCGGCGTCCACCAGTTGCACCTCGACCGGGATGTACGGCGGCACCGGCTCGCCGCGGAAGTAGCGGGCGATGGTCTGGATGGTCAGTTCACCGATCCGGGTGGGGTTCTGCACCACGTCGGCCTTCAGCAGGGTGCCGCGGAGGATGGCCGCGCGCGCTTCCGGGATGGCGTCGAAGCCCACCAGGATCATGTCCCGGCGCCCGGCTGCCTCCAGCGCCGCCAGCGCGCCCAGCGCGCTGTCGTCATTGATGCCGAAGACCGCGTCAATCTTCTGGCCACTCTGCAGCAGATCCTCCATCGTCTTCATGGCGCGGTCGCGCACGCCGTCGCCGTTAGGCTTGGCCACGATGCGCATCTGCGGGTATTTCTTCATCTCCTCTTCGAAGCCGGCCACGCGGTCAATGACCGACTTCACGAAAGGCTGGTCAATGATGGCCACGTTGCCCTTGCCGCCCAGGGCCTTGGCCAGGTACTGGGCGGCCAGGCGCCCCCCGGCCACGTTGTCGGAGGCGATGTGGGACACCACGTGGCCCCCCAGCGCCCGGATGTCTGCGGTGAACACCGGGATGCGGGCCTGGTTGGCCTTTTCGATGGCCGGGCCGATGCCCCGCGAGTCCGACGGGCACAGGACAATGGCATCCACCTGCTGCACGATGTAGTTCTCGATCTGGGCCTGGTGCCGGGCCAGGTCCCACTCCCCGGCGTCCACGATGAGCCGGAAGCCGTGCTTGGCCGCGGTCTTGCGCAGCCCCTCTTCCAGGTCGCGGTAGAAGACGTGGCCGCGGGTGAGCAGGGAGACGCCGATCACCTTGCCCTGGGGACGCCGGCTGCAGCCGCCCGGCAACAGGAGCAGCCCGGCAGCCAGGCAGAGGAGCAAACGACGAAGCCGCATTGAGGAAATGTAGCATGCCCGGGTGCGGCATGATATGCTGCGCCCGGATAGGTGGACTATACCACTACCCCGGGTCTCGGATGCAAAGGTCCGCCACCCGCTGGACCCTTGGACCGTTTTCCATGAGCGCGGTTCTCATCCTGGTTTGCTTCGCGGCCTTTGCCGGCCTGATGCTGGCGCGGCGGCTGCCCGCCCTGCTGGCGGTGCCCGGCATGGCCTTTGCGATGGCCGTCGTGGCCCGCGTACCCTTCCAGCAGATCCGCGACGTGGTGGTTGAGGAGGGCGCGGTCGCGCTGGCGCCCTTTTACATCGCTGTGTTCTTCGGGGCCCTGCTCGGCCGCATCCTGATGGAAACCCGCATCGCCGAGGAACTGGTGAAGCAGGCGGCGGAGTTCGCCGGCGACAGCCCGCTGGTGGTGCTGGCGGTGGTCTCGGTGGTGACCGCGGTGCTGTTCACCTCGCTCTCTGGCCTGGGAGCCATCATCATGCTCGGCACCATCATCTTCCCCATCCTGCTCTCGATGGGGATCGCGCGCGAGTTCGCTGCCACTATGTTCCTGATGGCCTACGGGGCGGGGTTTGTGGTGAACATTTCGATGATGCAGCTCTACCGCGGGCTGGTGGGGGGCATCTCCAGCGAAACGGCGCTCTCCTTTGCCCTGCGGCTCATGGTGATCAACGGGGCCGCGGCCATAGCCTTCTTCATCGTGGGGGCGCGCCGGTACGGCCGTTACGCCTTCTGGGCAGAGGCCGACCCGGCGGCGCTGCGGCCGGCGGGCGACGTCAGCTACGTCACCTTCCTCACGCCCCTGGTCCCGCTGGCGCTGTACGCAGGCCTGGGATGGCGCGCCTCCTCGGCCTTCCTGGGCGGGGCCCTGTTCGCCCTGGCCGCGGTGCGGCCCAGAGCGCCTGCGCGCCTGGTCGCCCGCTGCGCGCTGCGGGGCCTGGAGGATGCTGCGCCTTCGATGCTGCTGATGGTTGGCATCGGCATGCTGCTGAAGGCTGCCTCGCTGCCGGCGGTGCGCGAGGCACTCGAGGTGCTGCTGGCGCAGTTTCGGTTTTCCGGGCCGGTTTCCTACGTGGTCTTCTTCACGCTGGCTTCACCGCTGGTTCTGTACCGCGGTCCGATGAACCCGCTGGGGGCGGGCGCCGGCGTGTACGCCGCCTTCTACGCTCTGCGGTTGCTGCCTGATCCGGCGTTGTTCGCGGCCTTGCTTTGCCTGGCGCAGGTGCAGGCGGTGACCGAACCGACCAACACCCATAACGTCTGGGTGGCCGGCTACCTGGGCGTGGGGGTCAGTACCATCGCGCGGCGCACGCTCCCCTGGATGATCGCTGTCGCCTTGGCTGGCCTGGTCCTGGCTGCGGTGAGGTATCTGTGAATGCAGAATGCGGAGTGCGGAATGGGGGTGCAGGGAATGACGCCTAACTCCGCACTGCGCGCTCCACACCCCGCATTCAGAAGGATTCGCATCGGAATTGACGTGGGCGGCACCTTCACCGACCTGGTAGCGCTGGACAACGACAGCGGCGAGGTGCTCTGCCAGTTGAAGACCCTGACCACGCATACCGCCGCCGAGGGCGTGGCGGCCGGCGTCCGGCAGGTCTTGCATCAGGCAGCCCGCGTCCTGGAACCGCATCCGGGAGGGGTGGTGTTCATCGCTCACGCCACCACCCAGGCGACCAACGCCTTGCTGGAAGGGGACGTGGCTCCGGTGGGAATCGTGGCCATGGCGGAACGGAACCGGTGGCTGGCGCGGCGGGCCGCGCGCCTGAAAAGAATTGAGCTGGCGCCGGGACGCGCCTTGCAGCCCGGCTTCCGGTTTATCCGCTGGAACCGGGCTGCCGGCGAGCGGTTCACCGGGGAGGCGCGGGGCGCCATCGCGGAGCTGGTGAAAGAAGGGGCGGGGGTGATCGTGGCCACCGAGGCGTTTTCTGTGGACCATCCCGGGCGAGAGCAAACGGTGGTGGAGCTGGCGCGGGCGGCAGGGCTGCCGGCCACCGCCGGACACGAGGTTTCGCGCCTTTACGGCTTGCGGACGCGGACACGGACGGCCGCGGTCAACGCCTGCATCTTGCCGCGGATGATCGAGACGGCGGAGATGACCGCGCGCTCGGTGGCCGCGGCGGGGATCGCCGCGCCGCTGATGGTGATGCGCAGCGACGGCGGGGTGATGTCGCTGCAGGAGATGCGGCGCCGCCCCATCCTCACTATCCTGTCGGGCCCGGCGGCGGGGGTGGCCGGGGCCTTGCTGTTTGAAAAGGTCTCCACCGGGATCTTTCTGGAGTTCGGCGGTACCAGCACGGACATCTCGGTGATCCGCGACGGCCGGGCGGTGATGAAGCCGGCGTGGATTGGCGGCCACCGCACCTATCTGACCACGCTGGACGTGCGGACGGTGGGCATCGGCGGGGGCAGCATGGCGGTAGTGGAGGGCGGGCGAATCGTGCGGGTGGGGCCGCGGAGCGCGCACATTGCCGGGTTACGCTATGCGGCGTTCGAGCGGCTGAGCGGGCGCGCAGCCTGCGAGCCGGGCCGCGTGGCGGGCGACCCGGGGCAATACCTGTTGCTGCGCGAGGGCGAGCAGCGGCTGGCCGTGACCGCCACCTGCGCGGCCAACGCCCTGGGCCTGGTCCCGGTGGGCAATTATGCGGCTGCGCCGGGGCCGTCGGCTGGCGACGCCTTCCGCCTCGTGGCTGCCGCCCTGCGCACCACGCCCCAGGCGGCGGCGCAACGCATCCTGGAACTGGCATCGGAGAAGGTGATTGCCACCTGTGAGGAGTTGATCTGGGAGTACCGCCTGCAACGCGCGCACCTGGAGCTGGTGGGCGGCGGAGGTGCAGCGGGCGTCCTGCTGCCTTTCGTCGCCCAGCGCCTGAAGCTGCCGTTTCGCATCGCTGCCTGCCCGGAGGTGATCTCCACGATCGGCGTGGCACTGGCGATGGTGCGCGAGACCGTGGAGCGCAACGTAGCTAACCCCACTCCGGACGACATGCTGCGCATTCGCCGGGAGGCGGAGCAGGCGGTGCTCAAGCAGGGCGCGGTGGCCGGGACGGTGGAAGTGGAAGTCCAGGTGGACCGCCAGCGACACCTGGTCCGCGCCATCGCCATGGGTGCTACTGAGATTCGGCGAAAACAGGCGGCGGTGGTGGGTACGGGAATTCTTGCGCGTCCGCTGGCTCCCGACGGGCAGGAATGCCCGTCGCCACCAGCGCCCGGCCTCGCAGGCACCGGCGGTGCCTATCTCGCCCAGGTGGCCGTCAGGTTCCTCGGTGGGGAGGGCGAGGTGGTGGGCGAGACGGCGCGCTTTGTCCTGTTTGTCCGAAAAGGCGTCCTGGTAGCCGTGGACCGCGACGGTGTTGTCCGGCTGCAAACCCGCGGCTGTACCGTTCGGCCAGCCACCGCCGGCACGGTCAGGGCCCGCTTGGCCGAGGCGCTCGACCAGTTTTCGACCTTCGGCGACGCCGGCCGACTGCTGCCGGAAATCCACCTGGTCTGGGGCGGCAGACTGTTGAACCTGTCCTCGCTGGCCGACGATGCCCAGGTGCTGGCTCTGGCGGATGTCGAACTCCGCGGCCTGGCTGACTCTGAGCCGGTGTACCTACTGGTAAAGAGCAGGTGACAGCAAAGGGGAAAAGGGCAAGAGAGGGGGCGGATGGCTGCTTGAGGAAACCATCAGAGGTCGCCAGGGCGCTAGGCGTTCGCGTGGAACGGGGGACGGCGCCGCCGCTGCTCGGCATCCGGCTGCTGGCCGAATACTGTCCGGAGCCGCCGACCATCACCTTTTATACGGATGACGTGGAACGGGCGATTGCCCACGAGTTGTACCACCATCTGGGCGGTCGCAACGAGGCGGATGCCCGGGCTTTTGCGGAGGCGCTTCTTGGGCGTGATTGAGCGATTGCGGGGTGGGTTGATCGTGTCGTGCCAGGCCCCGGAGGGCTCGCCGCTGGACCGGCCGGAGATCATCGCGGCCCTGGCGGCCGCCGCCGAGCGGGCCGGGGCCGTGGGGGTGCGCATCAATCGGCCGGAGAACATCCGGGCGGCGCGGGCGGCGATCCGGGTGCCCCTCATCGGGATTTACAAGCGGGCGCGGCCGGACTCGGAAGTGTACATAACGCCGGATGCCGAGGCGGCCCGGGCGGTCGCCGAAGCCGGCGCCGACATCGTCGCCCTGGACGCCACACCCCGTCGCCTGGGCCAGCACCAGCAAGTCGCCCGCTTGATTGCCTGCATTCAGCGGAACCTACACTGCCTGGTGATGGCAGATGTGGCCACGCTGGAAGAAGGCATCGCCGCTGCTGATGCGGGAGCCGAGTTGGTGGCCACCACGCTGTTTGGCTATACAGCCGAAACCCGGGGATCGTCTCTGCCCGGCCTGGACCTGGTGAGGCGCCTGGCCACCGCAGTTCCGGTGCCTGTGGTCTGTGAAGGCGGCGTCCGGTCGCCCGGACAACTGGCGGCGGCCTTTGCGGCCGGCGCCTATGCTGTGGTGGTTGGCACTGCTCTAACGGGGATCGAAGCGCGGGTCAAGGGGTTCGTGGCTGCTACGCCGCGTGCCCGGGGCGAGTGCTGAGTACTGGGTGCCAGGCGAGCCGTCCGATACTCGGCACCCGGACTCAGCAGCCGGCAGTTGTCGTTTATGAAGCTCGACAGGCAAAGTTTCGTCCCGCTCTACTACCAGATCCAGGAACGGCTCCGGCAAGAGATTGAAACGGGCCACATCGGGCCTGGTGAGCCTGTACCTTCCGAGCGCGAGTTGTCGGTTGAGTACGGTGTCAGCCGAATGACGGCGCGGCAGGCGTTGCGGGTGCTGCGCGAAGACGGCCTGGTGGTCAGCGACCGGGGCAAGGGGACGTTCGTGGCGCGGGCCAAGGTGGCGCGCAACGTCCAGCAACTGGCCAGCTTCACTGAAGACATGCTTCGCCGCGGCCTCACTCCCAGCTCCCGCGTTCTGAAGATCGCGCGATTGAAAGCCTCGCAGAACCCCGTGGCCCAGGAAAAGCTCCAGCTAGGGCCCCGGGAGCCGATGATCTCGATCCGCCGGCTGCGCCTGGCTGATGGCGAGCCCATGGCGCTGGAGACCTGTTACCTGCCCCTCAAGGTCTGTCCCGACATCGAGACGTTCGATCTGGCCAGCCAGTCACTTTACGCGGTTCTCGAGAAGCACTACGCGGAGATCGGCCACGCCGAGGAATTGATTGAAGCCAGCCGGCCCGGCAAGCGGGTGGCTGCGTTGTTGGGTATTTCCCAGCGGGTACCGCTCCTTTCCATCACCCGAACCGTCTATTCCCGAACGGGTGACGCGATCGAATATGTCCGGTCACTGTACCGTGGCGACCGGTACAGCAGCGTCGTTTATGTCCAGAGGGCAGCCCGTTCGCGTCCCACTAATCGCCAGTAATCTTCTGAATCAACAGCACTTAATAGCTGCAACCGGGCCCGGAACTGGAGCATCCCTATAAGGGGGCCGGGCCCGATCCCGGAAGTCGACGATCTGAGACAGCCGATGGAAGTGAGGACAGGAGAGGCGGTTGGGTGTCAAATGGAGGTTGCCATGAAGAACATAACGAGATTTATTCTCATAGACTTGTGGGATGAAGAGGATATAACTACCAACATTACGTGGGGTTTGTGCGGCCACAGGGGCGGCCTGGGCAAGAAGCAGCGTTTGCCCTCATCCTCGGCCAGAATCCGAAGGTAGTGGCCAACTGGTTACTATCGCCCCTCCCGAATCCATCTGAGCCCAAACCAGGCTTTCCCGGCAAGCTGTTGGAACGCCTGACGCGACCGAGAGCACCTCTTCAGTAGCCCCGCTGCTGCCGATCTCGGCCATCACGATGTTGGCCCCCATCAGCTAAACTGCCAGGGTCGCGAGCCAAACCAATAGAGAATTTAGGTGGTTCGCAGGCATGGTGCGCCCCCTTGCCTCTGCTGGGGCACATGGATCACGGCTGGCCAGTGCGGGGAGTGTCAAGGCAAGTCAACCGTGAGCGGGACGCTGCCGCGCTGTTTTGGTACTCATAACAGGCGCGCGGAGCGCCCGCACGGGGCGTGTACCCGCTGGGCACCAGACGTCGCACAATAACCCCTTGGCGGTGAGTCAGTTGCAAGTCTCTGCCGTTGTTCGCTCCTCGTTTCTCTATGTGTGACAACCGCGGGTCGCCGCGGATCGCTTGACTCCCCGGGAGCGGCGTGCTATCAAGCGAACCAGGGTTAACGCACCAGTGGGCCCCGGGGGGTGGGTGCACGTCACGTCAGCCATCGCGGAACTCGGTGAATTGATGGCCCTTCAAGTGGTCGGCGTCTGCTGAGCTGCGGCGACAAACGAAGCGCGGCGGCTGACGACGGCAGCCCAGGAGGTGAATCTCATGTTTGGAAACATTGGGCTTCTCAGCAAACGGCGTGTGCTCCTGTTGGCGCTCGCCGGCCTGATTTTCTTTCCCCGTTCCGTGATCAGCCAGGAGTCGCGGGGCACGATCACGGGAACGGTTACCGACCAGCAGGGTGCTGTTGTGCCTGGAGTCGAGATCCAGCTGCGCAACATCGAGACCAACACGGTCACCACCGTCCAGACGAACGAAGCCGGAGCGTACACGGCTCCCTTCCTGGAGCCCGGCCGGTACAGCGTGGCCGCGTCCCTCGCCGCGTTCAAGCGCGCCCTGCGCGAGAACATCGAGTTGCACGTGGGCGACCGGCTGCAGATCGACTTCAAACTCGAAGTCGGCGCTGTCACGGAGAGCGTTACGGTCTCCGCTGAGGCGGAAATGCTCGAGACTGGAACCGCGTCCAAAGGGCAAGTCATTGACGCCGCAAAAGTGCGCGACCTTCCGAGCATGGGGCGCAACCCCTTCCTGCTGGCTGCGCTGGCCACCGGCGTGGACAACTGGCTGTTCCGCACCAAGCAAAGCAGCTACGGCCGCCCGTATGACGGGCCCGGCGCCCAGATGATGATGAACGGCATGTACGCCCGATACGAAATCCTTCTGGATGGCGTGCCGAACACTCCCTCGGAGCGCGCGTCAGCAGCGATCTACATGGGCTTTGTCCCCTCGCCCGATGCCATCGAGGAGTTCAAGGTTCAGACGAACACCTACGACGCGCAATATGGCCGCACTTCGGGCGCGGTGGTGAACAGCGTGTTGAAGAGCGGAACGAACAAGCTGCACGGCTCCCTGTTCCACTACTTCCGTAACGACGTCTTGAATGCCAACACCTTCGAATCGAACTGGGGCAACAAGCCGAAGGCCATCATGCGCTGGAACGAACCGGGGGCCCAGTTTGACGGGCCGGTCTACATTCCGAAAATCTATGACGGACGGAACCGCACCTTCTTCATGTTCTCGTGGGAATCCATTCGCAATTCGAACCCCAGCCCGAAAGTCCTGACCGTCCCGACGCTTGACCAACTTGCGGGTGACTTCTCGAAAACCATCCAGGCTAACGGGCAGCCCATCGTGATGTACGATCCGTTGACCACGCAGCAGGTCGGCGGTGCTTATGTGCGGCAGCCATTCGCGGATAACCGTATCCCTGCCGCGCGCATGGATCCCGTGGCGCTCAAAATGCTGCCCTATTTCGCAAAGCCGAACACTGCGGGGACTGCTACGGGCCTCAACAACTACGTGATCAGCCCGAACTCGATGAGCGATGTTTACAACTCATACGCGACGCGCATCGACCAGCAGATAAGCCCGAACCACAAGCTGTCCGGGCGCTGGGTGACGAACAATCGAAGCCAGTTCTTTCCGACGGACGGCTTTCCCAAGGAAGGCAGCCCGGGATATCTGCACTGGAGAAACAATTGGGGCGGCAGCCTGGAGACGACCGATATCTTTTCGCCGACACTCGTTCTCAACACCCGGTACTCGTTCCTGCGGCACCCGTTCGGCCTGCAAATGTACGGTGATCTATTCGACCCCAGCCCACTCGGCTTCCCGGACCCCCTGATCAAACAACTGCCGCGGCTGACTTTCCCGGGCATCAGCCTTGCCGAGTATTCCGGCCCGAGCACGGGTGACAGCCAGTACTCCACCACCAACACGCACACGCTGGCCAGCACTGTGAACAAGAGCCTGGGTCCGCACGCTCTGAAGATGGGCGTTGAGTTCCGGTCCATGCGGGAGAGCATCCAGACGCCGGTGTCGCGATTCGGGACGTTCAGCTTCAACCGCGGGTTCACGCAGCGCGACCCGCTGCGCGGCGACGCGGGCTCCGGTAACTCGGTCGCTTCGTTTCTGCTTGGCTACCCAGCCGGCGGCAGCGTCATTTTCAACATCGCGTCCGCCTACCAATCGCTTTACTACGCGCTGTTCCTGCAAGATGACTGGCGCGTCACTTCGCGGCTCACACTCAATCTCGGGCTGCGCTGGGACTACGAATCGCCGTTCAGCGAGCGCTACGACCGCCAGAATCGCGGTTTCGACCCGAATGCGGCCAGCCCACTGCAGGCCCCCGGCTTACAGCTCAAGGGCGGCCTTCTGTTCACCGACTCCAAGAACCGGCTGCCCTTCAAACGCGACCTCAACAACTTCCAGCCCCGAGTGGGCGCCGCTTACCGGATTCGTGCGAAGACCGTGCTGCGCGGCGGCTTCGGCGTCAGCTACATGCCGACGTTCGATACCGGCCAGACCAACGGTTTCAGCGTTTCCACCGGTTACGTATCCTCGACCGACGGTGGTCTGACGCCGGCAAACCGGCTCAGTAATCCCTATCCAGCAGGCATCGTGCAGCCGCCTGGACGCACGCTGGGCCTGGCGACGCTGCTCGGGCAGAACATCTCTTACAGCAACTACGGGCGAGTGATTCCCCGCTCCGTGCAATTCTCGTTCGGCGTGCAACACGAACTGCCTTGGCGCACGCTGATCGACGTCTCTTACATTGGCAACCGGGCCAGCGGTTTGGGAGCGGGCAAGAACATCAATTTCGTGCCCGCCGATAAGTACGTAAGCCTCGGCAGCGACCTGCTGACCCAGGTGACGAACCCGCTGGCGGGCTTGTTGCCCGGCTCCGCTTTCAACGGCGCCACGGTTCCGCGCCAGCAGTTGCTCCGGCCCTTCCCGCAGTTCAACAACGTCACCGAGTACCTGCGCCCGGTCGGCAAGAACCGGTACAACTCGCTGCAAGTTTCGGTCGAGAAGCGGCTCAGCCAGGGCGCCCACTTCCGCGCGAGTTACACCTGGAACAAGACCATGGCGGCCACCGGATTCCTCAACGAGCAAGACCCGTTTGACTCGCCGGTCTGGGTGCAGGAAAGCAGCCCGAACCAGGTATTCACCCTGGCCGGCGGGTATACGCTGCCGTTCTTCGCTCATAGCACGGCGGTCGTACGCCAGGTGCTGGGCGGGTGGCAGATGTACACCATCTTCCGGGCGTCGAGCGGCACGCTGATTGGTGCTCCCGGCGGCGCCTTCTCCACCGGCGTTAATCCAGCGCTGCCGAAAGATCAGCGCACTAAGGCGCGGTGGTTCAATACCTGTACGGTCATGGTCACCGGTGTTCGTCAGAGCTGCGCCAGCGCGTCGGAATCGGTCGCTTTCTTGCAGCAGCCTCCGTACACGCTGCGCACGCTGAGCACCCAGCTTCCGGGCATCCGGACCGAAGTCCCACTGAACGTTGATTTCTCGCTGTTCAAGGACTTCCCGATTCGTGAAAGGCTGAAGCTGCAGTTCCGCGCGGAAGCTTTCAACCTGGCTAACACGGTGATGTTTGGAGGCCCCAACATGACCCTCACATCGGCCGCGTTCGGAACGGTTACGCCATCTCAGATCAACGACCCGCGGATCATTCAACTGGCTCTGAAACTGGCCTTCTAGCGAGCACACGGCCTCCCCTGGGCAGGCCCCGCGCCTGCCCATTCCGGGCCGAGCACCAGGCGCATAACGTTTTCCGCGCTGGCCGGGCTTAAGCAGTGTCGCTGGTGGCGCTTGCTTGCCACCCGACACGGCAAAACAGTACGGTCAGAACTCCAGGCGCAGACCGAGCTGGAACACCCGGGAGCCCTTCGCCTTGCTGATTGTGGCGCCGTTAAGCACATCCACCTTGGTTTCCGGCAGACTGAGGTTGGTGTGGTTGGGCAGGTTGAACACCTCCCAACGGAACTGGAAGGTCTTCGATTCGCCAAAGCGGAAGCGGCGCGATAATGACGCATCCAAAGTGAAGGTGCCCGGACCGTCGAGGATGTTCCGCCCCGAAGTGCCGAAGCGATAGGATCCGCGCGGCACCACCGGGAAGGCGCTGCGGTCGAACCAGGCGTCCACCGAGGGCTGCTCCAGGGTGCCCTTGGCAATGCGGTCGGGCCGCACCGCGTCGCCGAGGTCGAGCGAGTAGTTGCCTACCTTGGGTGTGAACGGCTGTCCGGTGTAAGCTCGGCTGGTGCCCGAAAGCTGCCAGTCGCGCAGCAGCACGTTGCGGGAAAGCTTAAGCTGCCAGATGAAGCTGGCCACGAACGAATGGCCGATATCGAAGTCCGACCGGCCGCGCTCGGCGTGGAGGTTCCGGGCATCCTGGGCGCTGGGGAAATTGGCGGGCATGGTTCCACCGGTGTTGGAAGACTCATCCAGCGACTTGGAATAGGTGTAGGCGGCTCGCAGGAACAGTTGCTTGCTGAGGCGGCGGCGTACTGTGACAGACCCGGAGTGGTAAATGGAGTTGGAGCTGGCGGAGACGAAATTGATGGTCTGGAAGGCCGGGTAGGGCCGCGGGAAACTACCGTCAGGCTGCCGCAGGGCCAGAATGCGGAACGGCTGGTTGATATCGTATCTCCGTTGCAGATGGGTGCCCTTGGACCCGGCGTAAGCCACTTCCAGCAGCGCTCCCCCCTTGAACTCCCGCTCGACCGTCAGGTTCCAGGCTTGAAGGTACTGGCTCGGTCCGTTGACGTCCTGACCGCTGGTGGACGTGATACCGCCGACCTTCCGCCGGGCCTCCGGGTAGGGATTGGAAACGGTCAGCAGCAGCGGGTTGGACGAAGACGCCGAGTAGGACTCATTGATCGAGAAGGGATACGTGTCGCTGAACTCGTCCAGCCGGTACAGCGAGCTGCTCCCGTAAAAGATGCCGTAGCCGCCGCGGATCACCGACCGTGTGCCGCCGAAGGGACGCCAGGCGAAACCGAAGCGCGGGCCGAGATCGGTGTGGTCGGTGCGCACCAGGGTCGGCGGCAGTCCCGCCTCCGAAGCCATCGCCACATATTGCGTCAGGCCTGTCTGCTGGATCCGCTGGTCGAAGTCCGATAGCGTTCCTTTCCCGGCGATCACCACCTTTCCGAGCTCCGGCACGAACATGGACCAAGCGCCGAACTTCTCGCGCGGTGGCTTCATCAGCTCGTAGCGCAGGCCCAGGTTGAGGGTCAGTGTCGGAGTGACCTTGAAGTCATCCTGGACGAAGCCGGAGTAGTTGGAAACCAGGTGGTACGGACCGGCGGCGTCCAATTGCCGGCGGGTGGTCTGGGCATAGCCCAGCAAGAAGTCCGCCATCGGCTCGTTGGTGAAACGCCCGAGAAAAGTGAGCCGGCCGCGCGTGTCGCCGTACTGCCGCGAGAAGTATTGCATGCGGAGGAAATCGCCGCCGAATTTCACCGCATGGCGGCCTCTTACCCAGGTCATGGAGCCGGAATACTGATAGTTGTTGAACGCCCAAATCTTGGGCAGGTCATAGGCGTGACCCAGGATGATGTAGCCGGTGGCCTCTATCTGCGGCAAGCCCATGGCGACCGGGTTCTTGGTGCCGCCCACGAAGCCTACCTCCGACGACCAGTCACGCCCGGTCTGTGGCCAGCCCCAGTTGTAGGTCTTGCGCGAAAACGAAGCGCTCCACTCGGCGTACAACATCGGCGTGATGGTGCGGAGATAACGGATGCCGGAGAGGACCTCGCGACTGTTGGTGGTGGCGCCGAAGATGGGAATGGGCGAACGGGTGAAGGGGTTGAACGAGGTGTTAGGACGCCAGAACACGCTCAGGCTGAGCCGGTCGCGCGGGCTGATGGAGTGATCGCCCTTGATACTGAAGTTGTTCCAGTTGCTCCTCGAATTGGCCTGCGCAATGTAGTTGTTCGCCGATCCCACCAGGTTCGGCGCGGGAAAGTATGCAGCCAGTCTTGCTGACACCGGGTCAAACCGGGCGAGTGGGATGCGGTTCTGGGGAAACGGCGCCTTGGCAAGCGGATCGTTCAGCGTCAGCGGTTTTCCAAAAGCGTCCACGGCACTCGAGAAGTCTCCTTCGAGCATCTCCGGCCGAGGAACGATGCCGCGCTGGGTGGTGCCCGAAATCTGCCGCAGCGACTCCCAACTGAAGAGGAAGAAGGTGCGATCGTGCCCGTTGTACACCTTCGGGATCAGCACCGGGCCGGAGAGCGTGGCGCCAAACTGGTTCCGGCGAAGCTTGGATTTGTCCACGTCAAAGAAGTTGCGGGCGTCGGGAAGGTCGTTGCGGATGAACTCGTAGAGGGCGCCACGCAGGCGATTGCCGCCGCTTTTCATCACCACACTCAGCACGCCGCCCGCGTACCGGCCATATTCGGCCGAGAAGCCCGAGGTGATCATCTTGAATTCGCGGACGCCTTCCAGCGGGGGGCTCACCACGGCGCCGGTGTTGCGGCGTTGTGTGTTGTTCATGCCGTCCACCAGGAAGCTGACGTTGTCCGCGCGCGCTCCGTTGATGGCGTACTGTCCGTCGGCGTCCTCATTCTTGGGCATCACGCCGCCCGTCAGATAAGCGAGGTCGCTGAAGTTGCGGCCGGCCAGCGGGATTTCGCTGATCTCCTCATTGGTGGTTACGTCTCCGCGCACGGCGTTCTCGGTATTCAACAGCGGGGCCGCCTCCGTCACGGTGATGCTCTCCGTTGTCGCGCCGATTTCCAGTTGAAAGTCGAGGCGAAGGACCTGGTCCACGGCGAGTGTGAATTCCGAGCGTTTGTAGACGCGGAACCCTTCCCGCTTGGCCTCCAGCGAGTAGCGTCCCGGATCCAGGTAGGGAATCGCGTACTCGCCGACTTCATTGGAAAGGCCGTCGAAGGACTGGTTCGTGTCGAGATTCGTTACCCTGACCGCTACGCCGGGGATCACCGCCCCGGTGGCGTCCACCACCCGTCCGACCACGCTGGCCGACGGAGTCTGTGCCACCAGAGACACGGCCGAAAAGAGGAAGAACATTAGTAGAGCCAAACGTCGCATAAACAACCTCCGGCCCAGCCGGGCACCAGATATTGGCTGAACAGCGCCAGTATAGTGCGGGAAAGCAATGTGGGCCATAGCCGACGTGGGTCGTAGCGATGAGTGTTCTGCGCAGAAACTCCTTCCGGGTCGCAGCCTGTTGATTCACCAATGGGTCTCGCAGGTCGGTGCGACTGCCGGATTCGGTTGCTTCCTGGGAGCCCAAGCCCTCCGTGGTGCTAGAGGGAAGGTGGCCGAGCGTATACTGAGCGCTGCCCGGGAACCTGACACGGAACGCCAGCCCCAGCGTCCTTCTCAGGGCCGCCGATCAATGATGAGAGAAAGCATCCCTGCCGTCCTGGCGTTTTGTGCTGTTGCATTCACGGCAGCGGCGCAAGACCCCGCAGAGCGCGCCTACCATGTTCCTGCGCTTAATCCCAAACATAAGGCGGACAAGCCGAAGGTGATGGGCTGGGCCAAGCAGCGCATCGAAGAAAAACTCAATCGGGGTATGTTGGCCACGCCCAACAAGGACGGCAAAGTCTATCTGGGCTGGCGGCTGGTGAAGAGCGACGCCCAGGGAACGGCCTTCAACGTTTACCGCTCGGTCGAGGATGGGAAACCGGTGAAGCTGAACAAGAACCCCCTGACCGTCACGACCGACTTCATTGACGAGCAGCCCGCGGCGGGGCGCCGGAGCGCCTACTGGGTCAGGCCGGTCCTGAAGGGCAAGGAGCTTCCGGCCTCGGAGAAAGCGCAGTTAAAGGCGGAGGCCAGGGACAGGCCGTACTACAGGTCCATCAAGTTCCAGGGGGAATACGGGGCGCAGAAAATCGCGCTTGCCGATCTCAACGGCGACGGCGCCTATGACTTCGTCATCAAGCAGCCGGCATCGAGCATCGATCCGGCCGGCAGGCCCAATACTAGCGGCCTCACCTACAAGCTGGAGGCCTACCTCAGCGACGGCACGTTCCTGTGGCGCAGGGATCTGGGCTCGGGCATCGAGCCGGGAATTTGGTATTCGCCCTACGTCGCTTACGACTTCGACGGCGACGGCCAGGCTGAGGTGGCGGTCAAGACCGGCCCTGAGGAGGCGCGCGACGCCAGCGGGCGCGTCAGGACAGGACCGGAGTGGTGCTCAATCCTGGACGGCATGACCGGCAAGGAGATCACGCGCGTGGACTGGCCGCCGCGCGACCCTCGCCTGGGCGATTACAACCGGACCAACCGCAACCAGATGGGTGTGGCCTATCTGGACAGTAAGACCCCTGCCCTGCTGGTGGCTCGCGGCACGTACAAGCTGATGGTGGTGGATGCCTACCAGTATCGCAACCGGAGACTGGAGCGGCTGTGGCACTGGGAGGGCGATGACGAGACCCCGATCGTCCGCAGCCAGGGAGCCCACTTCATGCACTCGGCCGACATTGATGAGGATGGCCGCGACGAGGTCATCCTGGGCTCCGCGGTGCTGGATGACAACGGCACGTGCCTGTGGTCGGTCGGCTTGGGCCACCCCGACAAGGTCTATGTGACCGACGTGGACCCGACGCGCCCCGGCCTGGAGATCTTCTACGCCATCGAGCCGTGGCACGACGACGGCAAAGGCGTCTGTCTGGTCCATGCCAGGACCGGGAAGATGATTTGGACCATCAATCAGCGCACCAATCACATAGGCGACGGCATGTGCGCTGACATTGACCCGTCGGTCCCGGGCCTGGAATGCTGGGCGGCTGAAGACCCTAGGGGCGACCCGGAACGTAAGGGTTACAGCGGTCGGGCCCCGCACTATATGTTCTCTGCCGACGGCAAGCCGCTGGGCACCAGGGAGGACGTGCCCCACCCCAGTACCTGGCTCTTCTGGGATGCCGACCTGCTGCGGGAAACGATCGTGGGCGGCGGGTTCAGATTCGGGCGCGGCGAATCCGCAGGCGCCTCCGTCGTCAAGTACAAGGGCTCCACCCTCACCACCGGCATCCAGGGCAATATTGCCATGGCGGCCGACATCCTCGGCGACTGGCGCGAGGAGATCATCACCGTCCTGCCGGGGGAGCTACGCATCTACACGACCACCATCCCGGCCAGCGACCGGCGCCTGTGTCTCATGCAGGACCCAGTCTATCGGGCGACCGTGGCGCACCTGTCCATGGGGTACCCGCAATCGCCGGTGACCGGCTACTACCTCGGCGTCAGTCCGGCCGACTCGGCCACGGCCACCCCCGTCATTCACAAGCTCCCGTCGGCCAAGAAGTCCGACGCGCAGGAATAGAGAATGACATGGCCGAACCGTCACTTGAGTGAATGGAATTCCCAGATCGTGGATATCCAAAGTCTCCCGCCCACCGGGTGGCTGGGTGTGGCACACTTGCGTGGTGCCAAGCATTTACGACGACAAGCCCGTAGAATTGCAGCGGATTCGGACGGTGGCGTTGGCGGGCCGCCCGGCCAAGGTCTCGGTCCGGGACTTCGCGCGGGAACTGCCGAGCGGCCAGGGACTTCTAAGTTGGCTGGAGAGCCTGCCCAACATCCTCGCCGGCAAGTCGCTGCGAGAACTGGTAGCAGCCATCCAGGGGGCGCGCTGCGACGGGAAGCCCATCGTGTGGGGGCTGGGCGGGCACGTGGTCAAGTGCGGTCTCGGCCCGGTCTTGTTGGGCCTGATGCGGCGGGGTTATGTCACCGCCTTGGCGATGAACGGCTCGGCGGCCGTTCACGACGTGGAGATCGCCTTGTGTGGTTCCACCTCCGAGGAGGTGGAGGAGGCGCTGGCGGACGGTTCGTTTGGCATGGCAGAGGAAACAGGCCGCCTCCTGGCCACGGCCTCTGAACTTGCCGGGAAAGAGGGGATCGGACTCGGGGAAGCTCTGGGCCAGGTGGTGACAGCGCAGGCTCCGCAGGAGGCAGGGCTGTCGGCCAGCCTGCTACCCAGCGCCTACCGTGCCCGGGTGCCGGTCACCGTCCACGTGGCGATCGGCACCGACACGCCGCACATGCATCCCGCCTTCGACGCCGCCGCTCACGCGGCGGCCTCGCACCGCGACTTCCGCCTCTTTTGCGAGCTGGTCCGGAAGCTGGAGGGCGGCGGTGTGTACCTGAACGTCGGTTCGGCGGTGCTGCTTCCTGAAGTGTTCCTGAAGGCCGTGACCGTGGTACGGAACCTGGGCCACCCGCTGGCCCGTTTTTACACTGCCAATCTCGACTTCCTCCAGCACTACCGCCCCACCCAGAACGTGGTACGCCGGCCCACGGCGGCCGGCGGCAAGGGCTGGGCGCTCACCGGTCACCACGAGATCATGGTTCCCCTTCTGGCCGCCCTGCTCACCGCTGCCCCGGATGCGAATTGAAGGCCAGGGTTTATGCTTGCGCTAGCCAGAGAGGCAGGGAGGCACAGAGAAGGGACGGCATCTGAGCCTCTATGTCTCTGTGGCCAACCTACCGGTTCATGTCCTTCCGCTTGCTCGGTGGCCGTGGCGGCCTGATCTTGCTGCTGCTCCCTGTCGTGGGCGGCTACATCGCCCTGCATATCCACCGCTGGGGAGGGCCGGTGCCGCAGGTGTTCCGCACGGCCGGGCAGCACCGCTGGCGGGCCGTTGACGGGCGGGAACTGGAAGCCCGCGACCTGGACGGAGACGGCACCTACGACCGGTTCGAGTCCGGGCGGGTCTTGTTCCTACGGCCCGGTGCGCACACGCCTGGCAGCCGGCTGCTGGTGGTCTGCCTGGACGGGGCGCCGTACTCTGCACTGCGCCAGCTGTGGGAGGGCGGCCACTTCCGTCAATTCTTCCCGCCGGTCGAGCTGGTCAGCACCTTCCCGTCCGACTCGGAGGTGGCCATGACCGCGGTGTTGCGTAGCCCGCCGGCGCCCGGCTACGAGAACCGCTACTTCGACCGGAGGCGGGGACGGATGGTAGGCGGGGTCGCCGTGACGCTGGCGCAATCCTCGCCGTACCTGAAGAAGCTGGACTACGACGAGCCGGCGCCGCTCAAGGGCATTCATTATCTTCTGCCGCGGAGGAGCTACCGGGCCGACCTCGGGCGCCTGCGCCGGCGCTTCCTGGCCTCCGCGAAGCCGGTCTTCCTGGCGCACCTCTCCAGCACCGACGCCCTGTACCACGTGCTCCGGCCGGAAGAGGTTCGCCCGTTGCTGGTGGAACTGGAGAGTCTGGTAC
>CAYVGN010000010.1:5175-18705 GCA_964451215.1 uncultured Acidobacteriota bacterium | reverse complement strand
TTAGCGCCGGGGACCAACTGAAGTTGGCCGTCAGTCACCACCGTCTCTCCCGCCCTCAGGCCTTTTTCTACCACCGCCTCCCCCGCCACGGTGCGCGCTACCACCACCGGGCGCAACTCGGCGCTCCGGTCGCTGCGGATCACGAAGACGTAGGGCCCCTGTTGACCGGTCTGCACTGCCTGTGTGGGTACCACGATCGCGTTGCGGGTGGAGGCCAGCGTCAGCACCACGTTCACGAACTGGCCCGGCCACAGCCGCGCGGCCGGGTTGGGGAACGTTGCTTTCAACCGGATGGTGCCCGTGCCGGTGTCCACCGTGTTGTCCACAAAGCTGAGGCGGCCCCGCTCCGGCCCCTTCTCCTCTCCGGGGATAACCGCCTCCACCGGCAGCGCCCTGGCTGCCAGGTAGCGCCGGATCTCGGCCAGGTGCTGCTCCGGAACCGAGAAGTTTACGTAGATGGGGCTGATCTGGTTGATGCCGACCAGAACCGTATCATTGGCCTTGACTACGTTGCCCTGGTGCACCAGGAGGCTGCCGGTGCGCCCGTCCAGGGGGGAGTAGATGGAGCAGTAGCCCAACTGGATTCGGGCGTTCTCGATGGCCGCGAGGTCGGCCCGGCTGGAGGCCTCCGCGTTTTGGATGGCGGCGCGATCGGCGTTCACCGCCGCTTCCAGCGCCTCGGCGGTGGTGCGCAACCGGTCGAACAGCTCCTGCGACACGATGCCCTGTTTCACCAGGTTCTGGTAGCGTTGCGCCTCCAGCTCCGCGTTCTTCAACTGCGCCAGGTCGCGCGCCAGGTTGGCCTCGGCCTGCTGCTTCTGCGCCGTGTCGCGGGCCAGGTTGGCCTGGGCCTGGTTCAGGGCCTGCTGGAAGGGGCGCGAATCGAGCTCGAACAGCAGGTCCCCCGCTTTCACATCCTGACCCTCCCGGAAGTGGATGCGGACCAGTTCGCCGCTCACCTGGGTCTTCACCGTGACCGTCTGATAAGCCTGCACGGTCCCGATCACCCGCACCTCCAGCGGCATGTCTTTCTGCCTCACCTGGGCTACCGTCACCGGAACCGCTACTTCCCGGGCCACTGCCTGGGGGTTCTTCTGCGAGCAGCCCGCCGCCAGCATGACGGCTGCTGGTGCCAGCAGCCAGCAAACCCACCTGCGCTTCCTGCACGCTTTCATATCTGGTTGTGCTCGCCTTCTATGGTGGCAGCTACCTCGCCTGACGGGTCGCAGCGCTCCTCCCCGCCGGCTGGCCTGGCCCGGCAGATGCCAGCATCCCCCGCAGCCAGATGTCGGCCAGGGTCCGGCTGACCTTCTTCGGCCGCCACGCGCGCCTGGCTTCCGGACCCGGCCATGGTGAGTATCTGCTCACTTTAAATTCTAGCGCCGGAAAAATCCACTACAAAGCAGGCTGGCAGGCTGGAGGCTTGGGGCTTGAGGGCGGGGAGAGCTGCTCCCTCACGGTCGCGGCCCCGGTGGGGTCAACGGAACGGGCGGCCGCTATAATGAAAGGAGATGCCGGTGACGATCCAGGCCAAGCCTGAGTGGCTGAAGGTGCGCGCGCCCGGCGGGCCCAGCTACGGTGAAGTCAAAGCCCTGGTTGCTTCCCAGCGCCTGCACACCATCTGTCAGAGCGCCTGCTGCCCGAACATCGGTGAGTGCTGGGAGCAGCGCACCGCCACCTTCATGGTCCTCGGCAACGTCTGCACGCGCCGCTGCGGCTTCTGCGCGGTCCAAAAAGGGGCGCCGCTGCCAGTGGATTGGGACGAGCCGCGGCGGGTGGCCGAGGCGGTGGCGCGCCTGGGACTGCGCTACGCAGTCATCACCTCGGTGGACCGGGACGACCGCAAGGACGGCGGCGCCGCCGTCTTCGCCTCCACCATCGAGCAGATCCACCGCCTGAACCCGGGCTGCTGGGTGGAAGTGCTCGTCCCTGACTTCCAGGGAAAAATCGCGCCGCTGCGCATGGTGCTCGACGCCCGCCCCGACGTCCTGAACCACAACATCGAAACGGTCCGGAGACTCTACAAGCCGGTCCGCCCCGGCTCCCGCTATGACTGGTCCCTGGGCCTGTTGAATGCGGCCAAGGAGATCTCGCCGGGGACGCCGACCAAGTCCGGGATGATGGTGGGGTTGGCTGAGGAGTGGGACGAGATCCTCCAGACGCTGCGCGACCTACGCGCCAACGGTGTTGAAATCGTCACCATCGGCCAGTACCTGCGACCCTCGCCCAGGCACCTGCCCGTCGCCCGCTATTACACCCCGGATGAGTTCCAGCGGCTGAAGACGATCGCCCAGGGCATGGGTTTCCGCCACGTCGAATCCGGGCCCTTGGTCCGCAGCTCCTACCACGCCCGGCGCGCCCTGGACGGCGCCGGCCACTGATTAAGAATCCGCAGATTTCATAGCTTTGCGCAGATTCTTTGCGGCGCGCTTGCGGCAGTTGAATCTGCGAGAATCTGCGGAATCTGTGGATTGATCTTAAAGTGGGCGGAAGGCAACCTCGATGGTGGCGCGGACGGCCACCGGCTTCCCGTTGTGGCGGGCCGGCTCAAATTTCCAGCGCGACAACGCCTGGACGGCGGCGTCGTCCAGACCCATGCCCAGTGGCTCGCTGATCTGCGGATTCTCAACCCGTCCTTGCCCGTTCACCACCGCCAGGATGACCACTGAGCCTTTCAGTTGCTGCCGGCGGGCAAACTGGTTGTATTCCGGCTCCGCGTGCTCCAGCAGGCGCGGCGGGCTGTCCACATCCTTGACCTGGTACACCTCTCGGGCGTACTGCGACTCGTCGTTGGTGAGAAAGCGCTTCCAGTAGAGCGGGGCGATGTCCGCCAGTTTTTCGCCCTCCCCTAGGAACACCTTCTTCATGGTGGTGCGGAGGCGCTTTTCGTCGGTTCCGCCCAGTGGCAGTTCCAGCGTGATGCGGACGGTCTCGGCCGCCCGCACGGCGCGAAACGCCTTGAGGCCCGGCTCATAAACCTGGAGCAGGCGTTTGCTTTCGATCTCAAGTTCCCCGGGTTGCAGCCGGATGCTGGCCACTTCCAGCATGGCGTAGAGCGTCCAGGGTCCGCTGGCGGGGCGATTGATTGCCTGCCCCCCGGCGCTGAACCGGATCTCGTCGCCCTGGTAGAAGTTGCGCAGCGTCAGCGGCTTGCCCAGGTGGGCCCGCTTGAGCTGCCCCTCAAGTTCCTCCAGATCCTGCGCCCGCAGAGCGGCCCCAGTAACAAGGGCTGCCAGCGCGAAGGCTGTTGCCAGCAGGCGCGAAGCGGTTGGAGCGCCAAACTTGGCCATCGGGACTTAGGGTGATTATACTGGGTATTGAGTGTCAAGTGCTGAGTGCTGAGGGGCCGGAGCCCAATACTCAGCACTTGGCACTCAGCGCTCAGCACTGGAGAAGTGCCATGATGACGCGACGTTTCCTTCTGAAGAACACGGGGATTGCGGTTGCCGGCCTGGGAATGATCCCTCCGTTCCTGGCCCGGGCGGCGGTCACCAACCCGGGCCGCCGGCGGCGCAAGATCCTGATCGCTATTTTCCAACGTGGCGCAGCCGATGGCCTGAACGTGGTCGTGCCGTTTGGCGAGCGTGCCTACTACTACCTGCGGCCCTCCATTGCCATCGCGGCGCCGAAGTGGGCGGGCGGCGGAGCGTCGCCGGAAACCTGCATTGACCTGGATGGCTTCTTCGGCCTGCATCCCGCCCTGCGTCCTTTCCAGGCCATTTACGACCAGGGGCACCTGGCCATCGTCCACGCGGCCGGCTTGCCCGACAACACCCGGGCCCACTTCGCCGCGCAGGACTTTCTGGAGACGGCCACGCCCGGCGTCAAGAGCACGCCGGCGGGCTGGCTGAACCGCCACCTCTCCTCCAAGCCCCGGAGGAACTCCACGCCGTTCCGCGCCGTAGCCATGGGAACGATGCTGCCGCGCAGCCTCTGTGGTCCGGCGCCGGCGCTGGCCATGAGCAGCATCGAGGAATTCCAGGTGCGCGCCGGCGCCCAGGGCTTGCAGGCTATGTATGGCCCGGGCGGTGCCGACATCGTTTACGGCGCGGGCCGGGGGATGCGGGAAGCCATCGCCTTCCTCAAGCGCGCCAATCTGGAACGGTACCAGCCGGCGCCGGGGGTGGAATATCCTTGCAGTCCGTTTGCCAACAGCCTTCGCCAACTTGCCCAGCTCATCAAAGCCGACGTGGGCCTGGAAGTGGCCTTCGCTGAACTGGGTGGCTGGGATACCCACGTCAACCAGGGCGGGGCAGCCGGGCAACTGGCCAGCCGGCTGGCCGACCTCAGCCAGGGAATCACCGCCCTGTACAGGGACCTAGGTGAGCGCATGGCCGACGTGGTCCTCCTTACCATGTCGGAGTTCGGGCGCACGGTGGCGGAGAACCCCAATGGCGGCACCGACCACGGCCACGCCAACGCCCTGTTCCTGCTGGGTGGGCCGGTGCGCGGCGGCAAGGTCTACGGCCGGTGGCCGGGGCTGGCTCCCGAGCAGCTCTACGAGGGCCGCGACCTGGCGCTCACAACGGACTTCCGCGATGTCTTCGCCGAGATCATCGCCCGCCATCTCGGCAATACCAGCTTGGAAGCGGTTTTCCCCGCCTTCGCAGCCAGCCCGCGGAACTTCCGGGGGCTGTTGAAAGCCTAGCCCGGTGTAGGAGTCAGGAGACAGGAGCCAGGAGTCAGGAGACAGGAGTCAGGAGTCAGAATGAATTCCCTGAGCACTGACTCCTGGCTCCTGACTGCCCGCAACCAGATTGTGGGGAGGTGGCGGGGCGAACCCATCGCTTCATCACCTGTTGTGCCGGGAAGGCCGCCCTTGCCCGGCCTGTGCCCTGCGGCCACCAACGGCACGCGGCCAAGCGTTGACAAGGCTTTTGCACTATGTCATGTTAACCGTTCAATTTGGGAGGTTATCCTCTACCGGGAGCCAGACGATCAGCCGCATGCCTTCCACAGACCGTGTAGAGGTCAGCCTCGAAAGCAACCTGCAGAGCGTGGACCAGGCCGAGGAGATGGCCCGGGAGTTCGCGCGCGAAGCGGGATTCGGGGAGGAGGACGAACATCGCATCGCCTTGGCCGTCCGCGAGGCCATGGTGAACGCCGTAATCCACGGCAACAAGTACGACCCCTGCAAGCGGGCGCTGGTGCGCCTGGAGCTGGAAAACCACAAGCTGGTCGTCGTCGTCACGGATCAGGGGTTGGGTTTCGACGTGGCCAGCGTGCCGGACCCGCTGGCCGAGGAGAACCTGCTCAAGCAGACCGGTCGCGGCATCTTTCTGATACGGTCTTTCATGGATGAGGTGCAAATCACGCGCCTCTCGCCAACGGGCACCGAAGTCCGCATGATCAAATACCCATCAGTGATGGACGGCAAGGAGGAGTCGTTGTGAGCATCAAAGCGAGCACGCGCCAGGTGGACGGTGTGACGGTGGTGGACCTGAGTGGGCGCATCACCTTGGGGGAGGGATCCTCCACACTGCGCGACACAGTGCGAGATTTGCTATCCCGGGGACAAAAGAAGATCCTGCTGAACCTGGGTGACGTGACCTACATTGACAGTTCGGGGATCGGCGAGCTGGTCAGCGGCTTCACCACCGTCACCAATCAGGGCGGGCAGCTCAAGTTGCTGAACCTGACCAAGAAGGTGCACGACCTGCTGCAGATCACCAAGCTGTACACGGTGTTCGAGGTCCACAACGACGAGGCGGCCGCCGTCCGCAGTTTCTCCTGACCGGTTGAACCCGGCGGTGGGCCGGGGCGCTGGGCTTCGCGCCGGCCGCCGGCCGCTGGGTTCAGGCTTCTTCTCCCGTCTCGATTCTCAAGCGCAGTTGCGGCCCTAACCGGCCCGGGGTGCGGCCCGGGCGCCCGCGCGGCCTGCCGGGCCGACGCCGGGCAACAGCGGCGCGCGTCGGCGCGCTCCTGCCGCCGCCCGGATCAGGTGCTGCGGCCTTTCCGCGCACGCTTGGGCTTGGGCGCCGCCGGCTCCAGCGTTGGCGGATTTAACCGCGCCAGCACCTCCTCGAAGGCGGATGGCTTCTGCTTCCTGGCGGCGACCCTGGCGTGCCGGTAGTCATGGTCGTTGTGGCAGGTGCGGCAGCGGACCTTGCGGATGGCGCCGTCCTGCATGGCCACCACCGAGTGGTTGGTCAGCAGCCGGCAGCGCGGGCAGTAATCATCTACGATATCGCCCAGGCGAGTTTCTGACATAACACCTCCGGTATTGGCGCATGCCCTGGGCGGCGCCCAGGTCCTCCCTGGAAAGTGGCCGGATTATACTGCAACCCTGCCCCAAGTCAAGTCGGCCTCACGCTTGCCATACCCCAGTTTGGACAGGGGTAGGGAGAGCATGGCGGTGTTGGCCATCTCCGGGTCTGGGGTGGGCTCCGGGACGCCTGAGTGCTGGCGGGCGGTCCCCGTACAGGGGGGCGAGCGGCTCCGGGCGGCTTGCAGCGGCCGGCGCCGGCGGGTACTCTAGAGGCCGGTAGAATCTGGCTCCTGGGCCTCGAGCAGGTGGCGCCATGTGGTGGATTCGCGAGCTGCTGAAGAATTTTACGCCGGCGGGAATCAAGCAGTTCATCCTCGGGCACCGTTACAGCCTGGCCATCAGCGGGACGATGACCATGGTCGGCCTGTTGCTGTTTGTGCTGATCAACTGGGTGCCGGGCGCCCGCTCCTTCCCCGTGCTGCAGTTGCTGGATCAGGTGGAGAACCGCACGCTGGACATGCGCTTCAACTTCCGCGGGCCGCGGCCCCCAGACGACCGGGTGGTGGTAGTGGCCATTGATGGGAACACCTTCAACCGGCTGGGCTGGCCCTTCCCTCGCTTCTACCACGCTCGGGTGGTGGACCGGCTGAGGAAAGACGGCGCGCGCGCCGTGGCCTTTGACATCGCCTTCTCCACCCCCGACCCCAACTCGCCCGCCAGCTTCTTCCGCCGGCTGGTGGAGGAGGCCGACCGCAGCGGGGCTGCCGCCGACGCGGCCTCGCTGGGACGGGTGAAGCAACTGGCCGAGAGGATGGACAGCGACCGGCAATTCGCCGAGGCCCTCAAGCAGGCCGACAACGCGGTGCTGGGCCACACCTTCCTGTTCGATCCCCGGGAGCAGGCTTCGCTGGATGCCGAGACCGTCCGCCAGTACAACGAGGTCCTGGCCTTCCAGGCCTACCCGCAGATCCGCAAGCTGGGTGGCTTCCCCGGCCCCTACTACCTTGAGAACCCCGATGTGCCCGGCACGCAGTTTGACGGCCAGGGCGTGATCCCCAACCTGCGCCAGTTCGCCGACGCCGCCAAGAGCGCCGGCTTCTTCAACTTTACCGCCGACAGCGACGGCGTCTTCCGCCGCGCCCCACTGGCCATCCGCTACTCTGAGAAGACCGGCTCGCAACCGGAGTACAACTTCTACCCCTCGCTGGCCATCCAGGCCCTGATCCAGTACCTGCAGTTGACGCCGCAGGAGGTGATCCTGTGGTTCAGCCCCACCGGGCCGGAGCGGCTGCAACTGGGTCCCTACAACCTCTACCCCGACGTGACCGGCCGCCTCCTGATCAACTACGCGGGACCCCAGAAGAGCTACCGCCATTACTCCTTCAGCGCGGTGGCCGACGGCCTGACGCCCCCCGGCACCTTCCAGGACAAGATCGTGCTGGTGGGCGCCACCGCTCTGGCCATCGGCGACATCCGCAACGTCCCCTTCGAGAAGCAGACCTATCCTGGCGTGGAAATCCACGCCAACATCGTTGACAACGTCTTGCACGACAACTTCCTCAAGCGCGGCTTCAGCGAAGAGATCACTGACCTGTGGGTGCTGCTGGTCTGCGGCGTGGGGATGGGCCTGGTGTTCGTGACCATGAAGCCCGGGTACTCCTGGGTGGTGTTCCTGCTGGCCGCGCTGGGCCTGTTCACCTTCGATTACCTCCAGTTCAAGGCCGGGCGCTGGCTGAGCCTGGTGATCCCTGCCGCCACGCTGGTGGCCAACTACGTCGGCGTCACCAGCTACCGGATGATGTTCGAGGAGCGGGAGAAGCGGAAGGTGCGCGGCGCCTTCGGCATGTACGTCCACCCCGGCCTCATTGCCCAGATGATGAAGAACCCCGAGTTGCTGCGGCTGGGCGGCGAAGAAGTGGTGATGACGGTCATGTTCAGCGACGTGCGCGGCTTCACCACCATCTCCGAAAGGCTGACGCCCACCGGGCTGGTGCTGCTGCTGAACGAGTACCTGACGGCGATGAGCGACGTGATCATGGCCAACTGGGGCACGGTGGACAAGTACGAGGGCGACGCCATCATGGCCTTCTGGGGGCGCCCCTACCCCCAGCCGGACCACCCCGCCCGGGCCTGCCGCGCCGCCCTGGCCATGAACGACCGGCTCAGCGAACTGAACCAGAAGTGGCGTCTGGAGGGTCGGCAGACCCTTAACGTCGGCATCGGCATCAACACCGGCCCTATGGTCGTCGGCAACATGGGCTCCAACAGGCGCTTCAACTACACGGTGATGGGCGATGCCGTCAACCTGGGCTCGCGCCTGGAAGGCCAGAACAAGGAATACGGCACCCGCATCATCATCAGCCAGGCCAGCTTTGAAGAGGTGCGCGATGAGTTCATCTGCCGCGAGCTGGACCTGGTTCGGGTCAAAGGCAAGCTCCAGCCGGTGGCTATCTACGAGCTGCTGGCGCCGATCGGGGAGCGGCAGAAATACCAACCGCTGCTTACGGTTTTTGGCCAGGGCCTGGCGGCCTACCGCGCCGGCCGCTTCGAGGAAGCCCTGGAGATCTTCGAGGACATCCTCTCAGCTTACCCGGACGACGGCCCGGCAAAGCTGTTCGCCGCGCGCTCGCGGATGTACGTGGAGAGCCCGCCACCGGCCTGGGACGGCGTCTTCGTCGCCACCACCAAGTAGGGCGGGCATCCTTGCAGTTGTAGCGCCGGCATCCGGGTTGCCGGCGGGACGGCGGCACCGGAAGGGCTGTCTAAACCGTTTCGTCCAGACGCGGTAGTGGCGGCGCGCCGCGGCGGGCCAGCCGGTCAGGCGGTTGCCAAACAGCTTGTAGAGTCTCGGTGAACAGGGCCATGAGAACCGCGCTTGCCCTTCTGCTCGCCAGCGAGCTCTTGCTTGCGCCCGCCGCAACCGGGGCGTGGACCGACAGCGGCAGAAGGGAAGAAGGGACGGAGAGGAACGAGCGCAAGAAGCCGAAGAAGGCGGACGGGGGAGGCGAAACGCCCGTGCCGCCCAAGGACGACAGCCGCCAGATCACGCGCCTCATCCGCGACCTGCAGTTTGCCCTGGAAGGCGGGTCGGCCCGCTCCGTCCTGGCACTGATTGAGCGAGCGAAATTCGACGACTACCTGCGCTTCGAGGACATGGTGGAGCGGTTGATGCGGGAAGACGCAGTCCGCGTGTACTTCCGTCAGGACGAGGCTTCCCCTTCGCCGGCCCAGGGAAAGGCCCGGGCCGTCCTAGACGCGGAAATGGAGCTGTCGCGGAAAGACGGCGCGGGCCAGGTGGTGCGGCGGCGCCAGCAGTTGGTCCTTGACTTCGAGCACACCCGCCGCGGTTGGCGGATTGTCAACATCACCCCGCGCGACTACTTCGCGCCCTTCTGACCCGGCACGAGGCTGGAGACTTGACACTTCGGACCCGGGACTTTGAACCTTGAACTTGCGGCCGCGCCCGCATCGCCCGCTGAAACCTGCCACCTGCCATCTCACACCAGAGAAGGTGCTATCCTTATCCGGGATGTATGCGCGCTGGGGGCCGGCAATGGACAGGAAATCCCGGGAAAGGCCGCCTCAGACCATTCGCATCGTGATCGCCGACGACCATCCCATCTTCCGCCAGGGCCTCCGCGTGCTGTTGGAAGCGGAGTCTGGGTTCGCCGTGGCGGGAGAGGCCGCCGACGGCGAGGAGACGGTGCGTCTGTGCCGGCAGCTCAAGCCGGACGTCCTCCTGCTGGACCTGGCCATGCCCAAGATGCCCGGCATGGAGGCGCTTCGCCAACTGGCCGCTTCCGCCAGTCCGGTGCGCACCATCCTTCTGGCCGCCGCCGTGGAGACCGAGCAGATCGCCGAGGCGCTGCAACTGGGTGCCCGCGGCGTGGTCCTGAAGCACTCCGCCACCGAGGTGCTGCTGAAGGGCATCCGGGCGGTGATGGCAGGCGAATACTGGGTGGGCCGGGAGAAGGTCATTGACCTGGTCGAGAGCCTTCGCGCCAAGCTCGCTGCCCCTCCGCCCGAGCGCAAGACCTTTAGTCTGACGCCCCGCGAACTGGAGGTTGTCGGGGCCGTTGTGGCCGGTTACGCCAACAAGGACATCGCGCAGAGGTTCTCCATCATCGAGGACACTGTCAAGCGGCACCTCACCAACATCTTCGACAAGGTGGGTGTCTCCAACCGCCTGGAACTGGCACTGTTTGCCCTGAACCACCAGTTAGTGGAAAAGCCTGAGCTGCCTTTGGCGCCCAGGCCAAAGCGCGTTGGATAACACTTTGGTGGGATGCCCTTCCCACCTTGGCGACATTGCACCCGGTTCCCTCCCCTCGTAAGCTATTCGCGCCGACAACAACTCGCAGGCGGCGCACTGCGCCGGCGGCATACCGGCAAACGTCAGCGATTTTGGCGCCAGCGTTCGCGGGCAGTGTGGTTCCCGCGTAACCCCCTGGTGACGCCGCCTGTGAGCCCTGCCACACTGCCCATTCTGACTCCTGACTGCTGACTCCTGACTTCTGACTCCTACCCTCCAGAAGGTTTCATTGAAGACAAGAGCCGTCGGCTTTTTGACGCCAGGGCGGGATTGCATTCCCCAGGGGAACTGATTTACCTTCGGCGTCAGTATGGCCGGCGTGGAGCGGAGGAAGCACCGGCGGTTCGGACTGTCGCTGCCGTTGCGGGTGCGTCCCATGGCGGGCGCGGCCGCGGTGGCGACCTCGACCAAGGACATCAGCGCCCGCGGCATTTACTTCGCCCTCTCCGAGAAGCTCGAGGAAGGCTCGGAGTTGGAGCTGGAGCTGGCGCTGCCGCCGGAAATCTGCCAGGGGAGCACCGTGAGGGTACACTGCCGCGGCCGGATCGTCCGCGTGGAGCGGCCAGACAGCGAAGGGCGCGTCGGTGTGGCCGCCACCATCGAAGCCTACGAGTTCCTCAAGCCTCAGGCTTGACGGGCAGGTTTCAGGTTCCCCGTCCCAAGTTCCAGGTTCCAGGTCCCAAGTCTGAAGCCTCAAGCCTGAAGCCTCGTCTGTGGTATGTTGGGGCGGATGCGCATCATCCTGTATGCGGGCAAGGGAGGTGTGGGCAAGACCAGCATCTCCGCCGCCACCGGGCTGGAGCTGGCCCGGCGCGGCTACAAGACCCTGGTGATGAGCGTCGATCCGGCTCATTCCCTTTCCGATTCCTTGGACCTGGACAAGCGCCTGATGGACCACAGCGAGGGCCGCCTGGCCAAGGTGCGCAACAACCTGTGGATCCAGGAGGTGGACATCCAGGAGGAGATCCAGCGCCACTGGAAGGAGGTGCACGGCTACATCTCGGCCCTGCTCAACGTGAGCGGCCTCAGCGAGATCCTGGCCGAGGAGCTGGCCATTTTCCCGGGCATGGAAGAGGTCAGCAGCCTGATGTACATCAACCAGTACGCGCGGGAGAGAACCTTTGACGTGGTGCTGCTGGACTGCGCGCCCACCGGCGAATCGCTGCGCTTCGTCTCCATCCCCACGACGCTGGAGTGGTACATGGACAAGATCTTCAGCGTGGAGCGGCGTGTGACGCGCATGGTGCGGCCCATGCTGAGTTCGCTCACCTCCGTCCCCCTGCCCGGTGACGACTACTTCTCCAACATCGAGCGGCTGTACGAGAAGCTGCGGGGCATTGACCACGTGCTGGCCGACTCCAAGGTCACCACCGTGCGCCTGGTCACCAACCTGGAGAAGGTGGTGTTGCGCGAGACGCAGCGCGCCTTCATGTATTTCTGCCTCTATGGCATGACCATAGACGCGGTGGTGGTGAACCGCATCCTGCCCCAGGAGGTCCACGACAGCTTCTTTACCGGCTGGAAGAGCCTGCAGGAGCGGTACATCGCCAGCGTGGAGGAAATGTTCGCGCCGGTGCCCATCTGGAGGTTGCAACTGTTCAGCAGCGAAATCGTGGGGGTGCGCGAGCTGGACCGGCTGGCCAAGAGCCTTTACGGCAGCAACGACCCGGCCGGCATCTACTACCACGAGGCCCCCTACCAGTTCGCCAAGCGCGACGGCGAATACCAGATCCGCATGAAGCTGCCCTTCGTCCACAGCCAGGACATTGACCTCTACCAGCGCTTCGACGAGCTGATCGTGCGGGTGGGCAGCTACAAGCGGCACGTGGCGCTGCCGCAGCGGCTGGCCAACCGGTCGCCCTCCGGCGCCCGCATCCAGGGAACGGAACTGGTGGTGAGCTTCGGGAAAGGAACCCAGAATGGCCAACCCTCCAAAGCAGGAAAGGAAAAAGCCGGGCGGGCCTAGGAGGCGCGCGGAGGCGCCGCTGCCCTCACTGGCCCAGCTGCTCCCCCGCCAGTGGCGCCGCTCGCCCGCCTGGAAGCACTTCCAGACCGCCCAGGTGGAGTTCCTCACCGGCATGCAGGTGCTCCTGCACGACCTGCTCGAGCACCTCAAGGTCCGCGACGAGGAAGAGCGCGAGCTGAGGCGGATCGCGGTGGAAAAATGAGAGGAATGATGAATTATGAATGATGAGTTATGGACGGAGCGCACGCTCAGCCCATAGTTTGTCATTCATAATCCATAATTCACAACGTGCGCGTCAGGGTGCTTTTCTTCGGACTACTGAAGGACATTACCGGGCTGGCGGAGGAGGAAGTTCGGGTGCAGGCGGGCCGCGACCTGGGCGAGCTGTTTGAGCTGTACGCCGGGCGCTTCCCGCGGCTGGCGGCGATGCGCCGCTCAATCGTGCTGGCGCGCAACCGCGAGTTCTCCGACCCGGCTACGCCGCTGGCCGAGGGCGACGAGGTCGCCTTCCTCCCGCCTGTTTCCGGCGGTGGGGGCCGGCAGCAAACCGCCCATGAAGGCAGATGAGCGCGGATGAGCGGCGTATAGCGGCGTCGCTCGGGGGTTCCAGCCAACGATGACAGACGAGAACCAGTTCGTGGCCATTGTGCGCGAGCCCATTGACGCGCGCGCCCTGGCCGCACGGCTGCAATGCGGGGAGGACGGCGCCATCGTCATCTTCGAGGGCGTGGTGCGCAACCATTCCGGCGGCAGGCCGACGCTGGGACTGGAGTACGAGGCCTACCAGCCCATGGCGTTGGAGCAGATGCGACGGCTGGCCCAGGAAGCGCGGGCGCGCTGGCCCATCCGCTCCATCGGCATCGTGCACCGGCTGGGACGGCTGGAGATCGGCGAGACCAGCGTGGCCATCGTGGTGGCCTCGGCTCACCGCGCCCCGGCCTTCGAGGCCTGCCGCTATGCCATTGACCGGCTGAAGAGGGCCGTCCCTATCTGGAAGAAGGAGTATTACGCCGACGGCGGCGTCTGGGTGGAAGGCGAATGGGA
>CAYVGN010000010.1:0-5075 GCA_964451215.1 uncultured Acidobacteriota bacterium | reverse complement strand
TTGGACTTTGGACTTTGGACTGATGCGGGTCTGGCTGGTTCTCACCCTGCTGCTGACGGTTTCCGCGGCGGCGCAGGAAACGTCGCTGCGGGTCACGGTCCGCCTGGTGAACGTGCTGGCCACGGTGCGCGACGCCCGGGGCGGGCTGGTGCGGGAGTTGAGCCGGGAGGACTTTGAGGTCCGCGACGAAGGCCAGGCTCGGCCCATCTACTTCTTCGGGCGCGAAGCGGACCTGCCGCTCTCGGTCGCGCTGCTGCTCGACATCAGCGGCTCGACGGCCAAGGACCTGAAGTTCGAGCAGGAATCGGCGGCGCGCTTCATCCGCTCGATCCTGCGGCCGCAGGACCGCCTGGCCCTATTCGCCTTCAACGAGACGGTCACCCAGGTGACGCCATTCACCGCCAGCGCGGCCCGGGTGGAGCAGGCGTTGCGGGCGGTGCGGGCGCAGGGCGGCACCTCCCTCTACGACGCCGTTCTGCTGGCCGCGGAGGAACTGCGCAAGCAGCCCGGCCGCCGGGTCATGGTGCTGATCACCGACGGCGGCGACACCACCAGCACCGTCAGCTTCCACCAGGCGCTGCGGGTGGCGCAGGAGGCCGAGGCGGTCATCTACAGCATCGTGGTCGTGCCCATCCGCAGCGAGGCAGGGCGGGACATCGGCGGCGAGCACACCCTCTACTTGCTCTCCCAGGGCACCGGCGGCCGCGACCACACGCCCGAGGCCGCCTCCGAACTGGACCCGGTCTTTGCCGCCATCGGTGAGGAACTCCGCAACCAGTACGTGCTGGGGTTCTACGCCCCGGCCGACGCCCAGCCCGGCAGTTACCGCCGCATCGAAGTGCGCGCCAAGAACCTCGCCTTTACCGTGCAGGCGCGCAAAGGTTACTATTTGGTGGACCGATGAGGCGCAGACCTGCGGCTGGGAGGAAGGCGGACGGGGAGCCCCCGGTGCTGCCTGCCAGGAATCGTTTATGACCCAGGAGCAAGGCGCAGAGAGCCGTGCCCCGGTGGAAACCCACCGGGAGGTCGCTTACCTGAAGTATCTCGTCCAGACGCAGGCCCCGGTGTGCGTGAAGCTGCGTTCCGGAGAGACATTCAGCGGCTTCGTCGAGTATTACGACAAGCGCTTCATCCGCCTGACGCGACAGAACGCGCCCAACCTGTTCATCTTCAAGCACGACATCAAGTACCTGTACGAGGAGGAGGGCGAAAAGAAGCGAGGGGTCGAGCTCCAGACTCCAGGCTTCGGGCCGACCCCTTGAAGCCTGAAGCCTCCAGCCTCTGGCCCGGCAGGTTGGGCAAGAAGCGGCTCCCATGTTAGCAACGAGCTCAAGCCTCAGATGCCGGACTTCCTAGCCATTGCCGTTGAAATCGCACGCGATGCCGGATCGCTGCTGCTGCCTTACTTCGACCGCCGGGTGCGGGTCGAGTACAAAGGCGACGTGGACCTGGTAACGGAGGCCGACCGGGCCTCGGAACGGCTGATTGTGGAGCGCCTGCGCGCTCGCTTTGGTGACCACGCCATCGTGGCCGAGGAAGGCGGGGAGCGCCCCGGCGGCTCCGCTTACTGCTGGTACGTGGACCCGCTGGACGGCACCACCAACTTCGCCCACGGTTTCCCGGTCTGGTGCATCTCGATCGGGCTGGAGCGCTCGGGCGAGATGATTGCCGGGGTCGTTTACGACCCGGTGCGCAACGAGCTGTTCACTGCCGAGAAGGGAGCGGGCGCGTTCCTGAACAACCGGGCGATCCGGGTGTCGGCGATCGGCGGGCTGGCCGAGTCGCTGCTGGCCACCGGCTTTCCCAGCCACCGCCGCCACCGCAACCCTAACATCCACTTCTACCACCAGATGAACATGCGCAGTCACGGCGTGCGCCGGGCCGGTGCGGCGGCGCTGGACCTGTGCTACGTGGCCTGCGGGCGCGTGGACGGGTATTGGGAATTCAACTTGAACCCCTGGGACATGGCGGCCGGCATGGTCCTGGTGAAGGAAGCGGGCGGGCGGGTGACCGATGTGCGCGGCGGCGCTCACTGGGTCAGCAGCGACAGCATCCTGGCCTCCAACGGCCTGGTGCATGCGGAACTGCTCCAGATCTGCAGCGAGATATTCCGGGGCGCTTACCTGGCGCCCTTGCCCGCGGTGTGACAGCGAAGCGCATCTACTCTATCGGCCACTCCACGCTGCCCATCGAGCAGTTCCTGGGCCTGCTGGGCGAGCACGGCGTGCGCCTGGTGGCCGACATCCGCCGGTTTCCTGCTTCGCGGCGCTATCCCTGGTTTGCCCGCCAGGCGCTCCAGCAGGCGGTGGAAGCCGCGGGGCTGGAGTACCGCTGGCTAGCCCAACTGGGCGGATACCGGGGCGCCTTGCGGCCGGACTCGCCCCATCTGGGGCTGCGCGTGGCCGGCTTCCGCAATTACGCTGACTACATGGCCACTGCCGAGTTCCACGCGGCGGCAGGGGAGCTGATGGGCCTGGCGGAGAGCTGGCCGGCGGCGTATATGTGCGCCGAGCGGCTCTACTGGCGCTGCCACCGCATGCTGCTGTCGGACTTCCTGGTGGTCCGCGGCTGGGAAGTGGTGCACATCCTGGAGCCGGGTAAGACGGTGCGCCACAAGCTGACCCAGGGGGCGGTGGTCGAGGCCGGCCAACTCCTCTACCTCCCCGGAGGGGTGGCGCGACGGCGCGCCGCGCCGAGTTGGCCCGGCTACGGGCGCGGAAGGCCTCCCTACCTCTGGTGGCCTAGGGTCAGGGTGTTACAATAACTGGTTTCATGTCCGAGCTGTTCCGTCTGCTGCGCTACGTCCGGCCTTATTGGTTCCGGCTCGCCGTCTCGGTCCTGCTGATGGCCTGTGTCGGCGCCTTCGAGGCCGTGACCGCGCTGCTGATCGGGCCGGTCTTCGACCGCGTCCTGAACCCGCGCGCTGCCGCCGACACCCTCTTCCTGGTCCGCAACGTGCCCGTCTGGAATCAGCCGCTCGACCTGCGCATGTTCGTCCCCGAGTGGATTCACAACGTCTGGACGGTGGTAGCGGTGGCCATCGTCGTGGTCACTTTAGGGAAGGCGCTGTGCGAGTACGTGGCCAGCTACCTGGTGAACTACATCGGCTTCGCGGTGGTCACCGACCTGCGCGACCAGCTCTACGGGAAGGTGATCGAGCAGTCTATGGGGTTCTTCCACGAGCAGGCCACCGGGCGGCTGATGTCCACCATATTGAACGACACGGAAAAGATCCAGTTGGCGGTGTCGCATGTGCTGGCCGATTTTCTGCGGCAGAGCTTCACGCTGGTAGGCATGGTGCTGGTGCTGCTGGCGCTGGACCCCAAGCTGGCCGGCGTGGCCCTGCCGCTGCTGGTGGCGGTGGTGCTGTACACCTCGGCCCAGATCGGCCGCCGCGTGCGCCGTTCCACCCGCACCACCCAGGACAACCTGGCCGAGATCAGCCAGATCCTGCAGGAGACCATCAGCGGCATCCGCATCGTCAAGGCGTTCGGCATGGAGAAGTTCGAGTTCGGGCGGTTCCGCGAGGCGGCCCGCCGCCTGTTCCGCGTCAACCTGCGCTACGTCCGGGCGCAGGCGCTGACCTCTCCGCTGATGGAGCTGCTGGGGGCGGTGATGGTGGTGGTGCTGCTGTGGGTGGGGCGCGACCGCATCAAGGGCGACGTGCTGACGCCCGGCTACTTCCTGGTCTTTGTCTACGCCTTGCTGAAGATGTATGAGCCGGTCAAGCGCCTGACCGGCATCAACAACGCCTTTCAGCAGGCGCTGGGCGCGTCGGCGAAGGTGTTCGAGTACCTGGACGTGCAGCGCGAAGTGCGCGAGAGGCCCGGGGCTGTCGAGCTGCCGCGCTTCCGCGAGGCCATCGTCTTCGACGATGTCTGTTTCCACTACGAGGGGCAGCAGCCGCTGCTGCAGAACATCAGCCTGCGGGCGGAGCGGGGCGAGGTGGTGGCAATGGTGGGGCCGAGCGGGGCGGGCAAGACCAGCCTGGTGAACCTGATCCCGCGCCTGTTCGACGTGACCGCCGGGCGGCTGCTGGTGGACGGCCACGACGTCCGCGACCTGACCCTGGCCTCCCTGCGCGCCCAGATCGGCATGGTGACCCAGGAGACCATCCTGTTTAATGAGACCGTGCGGAACAACATCTGCTACGGGCGGGCGGACACCGCCGACGAGAAGGTGCAGGAGGCGGCGCGGGCGGCGCTGGCCCACGACTTCATCCTGCAGTTGCCCCAGGGCTATGAGACGGTGATCGGCGAGCGCGGTGCCCGGCTCAGCGGCGGACAGCGGCAGCGGTTGGCCATCGCCCGCGCCCTGCTGAAAGACCCGCCCATCCTTATCCTGGACGAAGCGACCTCGGAGCTGGACAGCGAGTCGGAGCTGCTGGTGCAGAGCGCGCTGAGCAACCTGATGGTGGGGCGCACCGTGTTCGTCATTGCCCATCGCCTCAGCACCATCCGCCGCGCCGACAAGATCGCCGTGCTGGACGGCGGCCGCATCATCGAGCTGGGCACGCACGCGGAGCTGCTGGAAAACGGCGGCGTCTACCGCCGGCTCCACGAGTTGCAGTTTGCGGACGCCGCCGGCGCCTGATCAGGCTTCAGACTTTAGACTTCAGGAAGCGTCTGAATTGTGGCCTGAAGCCTGCAGGCTGACTCTGTAGTCTGAGGCCTGATTTCCCATGCTGCGGAGCATGACCGGCTACGCGGTAGCCACCCGCCGGCGCAACCAGATGGCGGTGATCGTGACGGTGAAAAGCGTGAACCACCGCTTCCTGGACCTGCACCTGCGACTGCCGCCGGAGCTGGAGCCGCTGGAGCCCAAGGTGAGGCGGCTGGTGCGCGAGTACCTCAGCCGGGGCCACCTGGAGCTGACGGTGGTGCTGGAGCGCGAGGGCACGGTGGAAGCGCACATTGACCGCGCGCTGGTGAGCGCCTACCTGGAGGCCTACAACCGGCTGCGGAGCGAATTCGGCGTGTTGGTGGAAGCCGACCTGAACGCTATCCTGAGGATCCCCGGTGCCCTGAGTTTTGTCCCGGCGTCGCTGGCCGCCGAGGCTGCGCAAGAGGTGGAGG
>CAYVGN010000009.1:0-19250 GCA_964451215.1 uncultured Acidobacteriota bacterium | reverse complement strand
GTCCACAGCAGTTTTCTCTTCGTCGGCAGCTTCGCATCAACGGCGCGCACGAAGTTCAGCAACTTCCGGATGTTCTCCTGCAGCCGCTCCCGGTAATCGCGGGCCATGGCGCGCGCTTCGGTGTCCGGCGCGGACTGGTCAGCGCGGAATGGCGTATCGAGGCCGAAATCAATCTGCAGGTGACCCTCTTCGGCGCGCCCTTCCTCAAACTGCGGCCCGGAGCAGATCAGCCGGACAGGGCGGGGCGCCTGTTTCCAGGCGGCCGGCCCGCCGTTCTTCTGGAATACCCACAAATCCCAGGCCGCGGTGGCTTCGTAGGCGTAGTCGCCGTGGAGATGTTCGCGCGCCAGGGCCAGCACGTACTCGATGTCGGCGCCCTCGCCGGTGAAATCCTCATCAACTACCAGCGGCTCACTCCAGCTCAGTGGGCAGATCCGGAAGCTGCGGATTCGAGGCGAGGACCTGGAGTAAGGGAAGGCGTCAAGCAGCACCCGAAAGCGCTCGAGCATCTGTGCTTCGTCGTAGTCCTTCAGCCAAAGGCTCAGGTAGAAGCGATCCGGCATCGGCAGTGCCCGGCTCCCATGGTAACACTCAGGCTGGAGACCGGGGGCGGGAGGCACTGAAGCTCCCGCCACCAGCGCCAAAGCCCTCGCCCTAAGCCTCCTGCCTACAGCCTGCAGCCCAGAGCCTTCAAGGCGGCATGCCAGGCATCCAGGGCCAGTAGCGCCGCGTGTTTGCTGGCCGTCGCCAGTTCGCCGACTTCCCCCTCGATTGCGGCGGCAGTGACCTGGTCAGCCTGGTGCAGATCGCGACCCTCGGCCAGAACTGTCAAGGCCGAGCCGCAGGCCATGGCGGCCACGCAACCCCGGCACTTGAAGGAGATGGCGGCGACGCGCCCCGCCTCCACCTTCACCCAAAGCTTGAGGATGTCCCCGCAAACCGCGTTGCAGACTTCGACTACGGCATCGGCCGCTTCCAGCTCCCCGGCGTGGCGCGGGTTCTTGAAGTGCTCGATCAGGCGGGGATGGTGCATTCCGCTTTCGACGCTTGACCTTGGGCTTGGGATCGTGCCCGTGCGCTGGGGTATGCTTTGCGCCGTTCCGCGCGGCGTGCCACAATGCCCCTGCGCGGCCCGCGAGGAGTCCCAGGTGCGAGAATACTGTCACTATCCGAAGAAAATCAATTGCGCGCGGGAGTTCGAATCGCTGTTCCTGTTCAGCACCTCGCGCTATAACTCCGCCTGCCGATTCCCGCATAACTCATGAACAGGCTGGTTTCCAAGCTCCAACAGGAACTGGAAGGGAAGCGCGGGCGCGCTGCGCTGGAGGCGGCCGTGCGCGTGCTCAAGGAAGGCGACCCTCGTTACACCTGGGTAGGGATTTACCTGCTGGAAGGAAACGAGCTGGTCCTGGGGCCGTACCTGGGCAGGCCGACGCCGCACACCCGCATTCCCATCGAGCAGGGCATCTGCGGCGCTGCCGCCCGGGAACGCCAGACCCTGGTGGTTCCCGATGTCAGCGCCGACCCGCGCTACCTGGCCTGCAGCCTCCAGACACGCTCGGAGATCGTGGTGCCGGTCTTCGCAGAGGGCCGGGTGGTGGGAGAGATTGACATCGACAGCGATTTCCCCGACGCCTTTGGTGCCGCGGACCGCGACCTGCTGGAGCGGGCGGCGGCGCTGATCGCGCAGAGCCTGTAGGGTCCGGCCTTGTGCCGGCTTGCCCGCACTTTCGTCATGACCACGGTTACGGCGGCCCTTATCCTGTGCGGCGACCGGTTTCTGATCTGCCGGCGCCGCGCCGACCAGCCCTCGCCGCTGAAGTGGGAATTTGCCGGCGGGAAGATCGAAGAGGGCGAAGAGCCGGCCGCCGGGCTGCGCCGCGAACTGAAGGAAGAACTCAACATCGAAGCCGGAATCGGCCCGGAAGTCCGCCGCCTTGTCTGTCAATATCCCGGCCGGCCGCCCATCCTGCTGCTCTTTTTCAAAGTGACCGACTTTCAGGGAAAGCTGGAGAATCGCGTCTTTGCCGAGATTCGCTGGGTGCCACGCCAGCAACTTCCGGGATTCGATTTCCTCGAAGCCGACAGGCAGGTGGCCGAGGAAATCGCCCGCGGCGGTTTGGTCTGACAGGCTCAAGGCTTCAGGCTTCGCGACCAACGCATGCTCTTCGCTGCCGGGCCCGAAGCCTCAGTACAGTTCGGCGACGTAGACCTGGGTGTGGCCCGACACATCGGAGGCGTAGATCACCCTGCGTTCGTCCAGGCTGAAGGAAGGGTGGGGGTGGGTCCACTGGGGCCCGTAGACGGTATCGGCGGCCATTTCCATCCAGCTCAGCGCCACCTTCTTCTCCTGTGCCCGCGCGGCTGCCGCCCAGTCTTCCGGCAACGCATAGCGCGACTTCTTCCACTGCGAGCCGCCGTTGGAACTGCGGGGATAGCAGATGGTTCGGCGCCTGCCGGTCGCCACGTCCACGACCTGGATGCCGATATCCGGGTGGGCAGTGTCGCAAAGGATAGCCGTGCCGGCCCGGTTGGGCGTGATGTGCCAGGCGTTGAACTCGGCGATGGTGGTGATCTGCCGGCTGCGCCAGTCCATCCGTTTCAGCGCGAAGGGCCACACCACGAAGACCAGGTCGCCGGTGGAGCCCAGGAAAGTCTCATGCACGACGAAGACGTCGTTGGAGTGCTCGTAGAGGCACTCCAGTCCCGTGCCGTCGCGCCGGACGCGGTGCATGCGGGGCGCGGGATCGCCGGCGAACTCGATCCAGTCGGGTTCCAGCGGGTGGAACTGCGGGTGGATCACGGTGCGGGGGAAGCGGATGACCACGCGCGATTCCGACCCATTGGCTGCCGCCAGCACAACGCCGTTGCCTTGCGCATCTTTGAGCGCTGCGGTCAGCCACTGGCCGTCCGGGCTCAGGCTGCACTCCCCCAACTGGCCGCCGGCAAAGCTTGCCACCAGCCGCTCCCTCCGGCTGGCCCGCTCCACGGCGAAGATGCTCCCCTTACGCACAAAAAAAATCTCCCTGCCGTCGCGGCCCACCACCGCCGAGAACGGGTGGATTGCAGCGCCCGCGGTCAGCGGGCGGATCGGGCCATCCGGAAAGTCCCGTTCGTACAACTGCGCCGACCCCGACCGGTAGGACGTGAAGATGACCACTCGGCCATCCGGGGTAAACGAGGAGTTGAGAAAGTACGTGGGGTGGTTGATCGAAGGGTGGTCGGTGAGTTGGTGGATCACTGCTCCGGTGTCCCGATCGCGAAACTTCCTGTACTCCGGCATGGAACTCAGCGCCAAGGCGCAGAGACACAAAGAGATCAGTTTTGAGTGTGTCTTGCTGTCTTTGTGCTTCATGCTTTGCCCTCGAACAAGTCGCGGCCCTCGACCAGCGCCCGCATCTTGCGGTCCGCGACGCTGCGCGACAGCATCCAGAAGCCGCAGTCTGGGTGGGTGTAGCGCACGCGGCCCTCGCCCAGCACCCTGACGGCGTGTTCCAGGCGCCGGGCGATGGTCTCCGGCGTTTCCACCTCGTTGTCCTTGATGTCCACGACTCCCAGGCCCAGCCCGATGCGGGGATCGAGGTCGCGGAACGCCTCCAGCTCACCATAGCCGCGCCGGGCGAATTCCAGGACTAGGTGGTCGGCGCGCAGTGAGTTGAGGAAGGGCAGCAGGTCGCGCCAGAAGCCGCGCTGGATGGTCTGCCCGCCGTAGTTGCCGAAGCAGACGTGCACCGCCTTCTCGGTCCGGATGCCGTCGAGGACGTGATTAATAGCCTCGCCCGCCCAGGGGGCGTCTTCCGGGTGGCCGCTGATATTGGCTTCGTCGAGCTGGACCACCGCGGCCTCGATAGGCTCCAGTTGCCGGCGCAGCACAGCAGCCAGGTCCATCGCCAGGCGAGCGCGGTTGTGGTAATAGCAGTCGGTCAAAACCTTGGCCAGCATGTGGGGCCCGGTGCAGGTGAACTTAAGCGGTGTGCGGGTGAGACCGCGGACGAATTCAAAGTCGCCGGGCAGATCCAGCGCGCCCTCGCCGATCGGCCCGCGCACGATCCCCGATGGCGCCGCCCGGTAGGCCAGCCCGGTGTCCTGCCGGAACAGCTCCAGGTCGGCGCGCGTGAAGCGCTCGTCAACCCCGTCCATGCGGCGCACGAAGTAATCGATCATCCCGTTTGCGTCGGGATGGCCAGGATCGAAGCGGTTCAACTCGCCGTCGGTAATCACGTCCAGCCCCGCCAGTTCCTGCGTCTTCAGGACCACCATCACCGCGTCGCGGAGCACGACGCGCGAGGTGTTCCCGACCAGCCAGGAGGGAACCGGATAGCTCCCCACCACTGTCGTCTTGATGTGGCTCAAGGTTGTCCTCCTCGGGTTGGGCCGGGTGGAGGGTGGCCCCTGCACCCTGAGGCCAGCCCACGCGTCCATCCGGCCAGAGTATACAGGCACAACGACTTCCAGAGCCAACAGGACAGAAGGGCACGATTTTTTAGGGGACGCACCAGGAGGCACGGCGAGCTTTTTTGTTGCGCTTCCTCTGCCCCGCTGGTGTATCAGATAGCGGTCATGGCCGTTTCCGGGAGGCCGGCAATGGCGGCGGGCCCGCGGGCGAGCAGCGTACGGCACCGGGTGTTGGCGCTGGCCGTGGTTGTCTACCTGATTACCTACATGGACCGGGTGTGCATCGCGAACGCCGCCCCCGCCATCCGCCAGGAGTTTGGCTTCGATACCGTCACCATGGGTTGGATCTTCAGCGCCTTTAGCTGGTCTTACGCGCTGTTCCAGATTCCCGGGGGATGGCTGGGCGACCGCTTCGGCCCCCGGCGCGTGTTGGCCACGATGGTGGTCTGGTGGTCGGCGTTCACCGCGGCCACCGCGCTGGCCTGGAACGCCCGCTCCATGGCTGGCTTCCGCCTGCTCTTCGGCCTTGGGGAGGCAGGTGCGTTTCCCACCGCCACTCGTGCATTGTCGCACTGGCTGCCCGCCACCGAACGCGGCTTTGCCCAGGGAATCACGCATGCCGGCTCGCGCCTGGGCGCCACCCTTACGCCGCCGATTGTCGTCTTCCTGACGATGCGGTTTGGCTGGCGCAGCGTCTTCTACCTCTTCGGCCTGGCCGGCGTGGTCTGGGCCGCCGCCTGGTATGCCTACTATCGCGATCATCCGCAGCAACATGGCGGCGTTAATGCGGCCGAGTTGGCCGTCATTGGCCACCCGGCAAACAGCCCCCAGGCTATCGGGCCCGCTATCCGGGTTCCCTGGGGCAAAATCCTGGGGAGCCGCAACCTCCGGGTCCTCTGCGGCATGTACTTCTGCTACGCCTACTGCCTGTGGATGTACCTGACCTGGTTTCCGACTTACTTGCTGGAGGCGCGGCAGTTTTCTCTGAAGGAAATGGGCCTGTTTGCCAGCGCGCCGCTGGCAGCGGCCACGCTGGGCGACGCCGTCGGCGGTTGGCTGTCCGACGTGCTGGCGCGCCGCTTCGGTACCCTGCGCTGGGCGCGCCGCTCGGTGGGCATCCTTGGTTTCCTGGTGATGGCTGCTTGCGTGCTTCCCGCCACTGTGACTCACGACCGCTATCTGTCCATCGCGCTCACCACCGTCGCCCTGTTCGGGCTGGAACTCACGGTCGGTGTCTCCTGGGCGGTGGCGCTCGACGTGGGCGCCGGGTTCGCCGGCTCGGTTTCCGGGGTCATGAACATGTGGGGCAACCTGGGCGGGGCGCTTTCGCCCATCCTGGTAGCCTACCTGGTCAAGTTCTACCACTGGCAGGCGCCCTTCGTGGTGGCTTTCGGGCTGTGCCTGCTCGGCGCAATCTGTTACCTGCGCATTGATCCCGATGATAGAATCGTGGCCTGATTGCGGAGCGCGGATTGCGGGATTGCGCGCCTGTGCTTGTCAATCCGCAATCTGGAGTCCGCAATCTGCAATGGCTGACACCTGGGCTGTGCCATGCGAATCGACCCAAACAGATGCGTTGCCTGTGCGAACTGTATCCCGGTCTGCCCGATGGGCGCGATCTCGGTTGACCTCGGGATCGGCCGCGCCGCGGTAGATCAGGATGGGTGCGTGGAATGCTACGCCTGCTACCGGGGCATGAGCCAGGAGCACCTGAACCCGGTGCTGGTGCGCGCCATCCGCAAGGTGCTCGGCCTCCTGCGCCTGCGATTCGAGCCCGAGCCTGACGTTTGCCCCACCGCCGCCTTTGCTCCCGAGGAGCTGCAGTGGCCGCGGATGGTGCGCCGCGCCTTCAGTGACCCGCAGGTCACACACGAGAGCACGGGCGTGCATGGCCGCGGGACGGAGGAAGTGAAGACCAACGACGTCACCGGGCGCGTGCAGCTCGGTGAGGCGGGCTTTACCGTGGAGTTCGGCCGGCCCGGAGTCGGGGTGCGCTTCCGGCAGATCCAGGAGATGACAGAGGCGCTGGCCACGCTCGGGATCGAATTCGAGCAGCGCAACCCGGTGACTTCGCTGATGACCGACCCGATCCGCGGATTGATCCGCGAGGACATCCTCAGCGAGAAGATTCTCTCGGCTATTGTCGAGGTGAAGTGCAAGCTGGAGTGGGTGCCCGCAGTGCTCGACACGGTTGCGGAGGTGGCACGCCGGCTGGATACCGTCGTCTCTGTCGGCGTGGCCACGCGCTGCGACGAAGAAGGAGAAGACCTGTACCTGGCGCCGCTGCTGGTCGAGAAGGGCTACGTCTTCCATCGCGCTAAGACCAACCTGGGATTGGGGCGGGCAGCGCCACCGACACCGGCCGCGCCGGTGGAGACTGTGGAAGTGCCGCGGTGAGGCGGTCGGCGTCCCAAGTCCCAGCTTCCCCCAGGAAGCTGGTCGCCGGGACTTGGGACGCGAAGCTGCCACCCGGCGCGAGATGTGAGCGAGAACGATGACCAACACCCTGCATCGCTACGGCGAGGCCGAGACCTTTCGTGACGACTACATTGTCTTTGCCATCCCCAGCCGGGGGCGCAACGACCAAGGTTGCGCCGAGAAATTGCAGGCGTTTCTGCGCCTGGCCCTGAAATACAACCCCATCAACATGGGCAATGCCAAGCATGGCGCCCTGTACGAGCCCTCCCCCGACCTCAATCCAACCGTCCATTGGAGGCGCAAGGACAAGAGGGATTTCCAGAAGGTGATCAACGCCGTGGACGGCCCGACCACGGTAGCCGTGGTCTTCGACAACCTGGGGGCGGCACAGAAGTTCCTGGCCGAGGTGAAGCAGGCCGACCTGGGCATGTCGGTCAATATCAGCACGTCGGTGGAGGGGGCGCAGAGCTGCTGCCATGCGGCCGGCCTCACCCGCCACAGCGTCGAATATTCGCTGGGCTTCCAGGGCCGCCTCGACCGGCTGCCCGACCGGCAGGTGCTTGAGCTGGCGACCATGTGCGGGCACGGCATGGTGTCGTTCAACCTGGTTAAGAAGATGATTGACTGGGTGCGCGAAGGCCGGCGGACGCCCGAGCAGGCGTGCGCCTACATGGCCCGCTTCTGCTCCTGCGGCATCTTCAATCCTACTCGCGCCGGGCGAATTCTGGAAGCAGCGCGGTCCGGAGGTTGAACACACCTGTGTGACGGCGGGTTCATCTTTAGTTGAGCCCCGGGGGCCGCCCTCCAGCGCGCATTTAGCCCACACCTCCGAACTGTTGACTGGGAGGCAAGGACGTGCCATAGTTCGCATTCTTCGAGGTCCAGCATGATTCGTATCCTCCCCCGCGAGGAGAAATTCTTCGAGCTGTTCGCCGAACAGGCCGGGGTGCTGGCGGAGGCTGCCCGGATGCTCCTGGAGATGATGGAAAAGCCCGACGACCAGATCTGGGACCGCGCCAGCCAGATCAAGTCGCTGGAGCACCGCGGCGACCAAATGACCCACGACCTGATCACCCGATTGAACCAGACCTTTATTACTCCGCTGGACCGGGAAGACATCCACGCCCTCTCCTCCCGGCTGGATGACGTTCTGGACCTGATTGACGCCGCTGCCAGCCGCATGTCGCTGTACAAGATCCGGGAGCCCAGGCGCCCGGGCATCGAACTGGCCCGCATCATCCATCGCTGTGCCAGTGAAATTCAGGCGGCCGTCCCGCACATCCTGGAGAAGCGCGAGAAAATCCTGCACCACTGCCAGGAACTGAACCGGCTCGAGCACGAGTCCGACACCGTTTGCCGCAGCGCCATCGCCCAGTTGTTCGAAGAGGAACGCGATCCGATCACGCTGATCAAGTGGAAGGAGATTTACGAGGTGCTGGAAGCTGCGGTGGACAAGGCCGAGGACGTCTCCGACGTGCTGGAATCCGTTGTGGTGAAGAGCGGCTAGCCCTCCTCACGACCTCGCAGCATGAGTTCTGCTCTACTGATCGTCATCATCCTCATCCTGGTGGCGCTGGTCTTCGACTTCCTGAACGGCTTCCACGACGCGGCCAACTCCATCGCCACCGTCGTTTCCACCCGCGTGCTCACCCCGCGGGTGGCGGTGATCTGGGCCGCCTTCTTCAATTTCATCGCCGCTTTCGGCTTCGGGACGGCCGTCGCCAAGACTACCGGGGCCGGCATGATCCGGCTGGAAGACGTGACACATGCGGTGATCTTCTCCGGGCTGATGGGCGCCATCTTCTGGAACATCTTCACCTGGTATTTCGGGCTTCCCGTCAGCTCCTCCCACGCGCTGATCGGAGGATACGCCGGGGCGGCCATCGCCCGCGCCGGCTGGGGTACGATCATCCCCCCCGGCTGGCAGAAGACGCTGCTGTTCATCATCATCTCCCCCGCCATCGGCATGGCCGCCGGCTTCCTGCTCATGGTGATCGTGTCGTGGCTGTTCCGCCGTTCCACGCCGCGGCACGTGGACGTGTGGTTCCGCCGCCTGCAACTCCTTTCGGCGGCGGCCTATAGCTTCGCCCACGGCACCAATGACGCCCAGAAAACCATGGGGATCATCGCCGGGACGCTCTACACCGCCGGCTACCTGAAAACGTTCCGGATTCCCTTCTGGGTGGTGTTGGCGGCGCATGCGGCCATCGGCCTCGGCACGCTTACCGGCGGCTGGCGGATCGTCCGCACCATGGGACAGAAGATCACCAAGCTGAGGCCGGTGGGCGGGTTCAGCGCGGAAACCGGGGGCACGATCGCCATCCTGGGAGCCGCGCACTACGGGATCCTGGTCAGCACCACCCACACCATTACCGGCGCCATCGTGGGTGTAGGTTCCGTGCAGCGCCTCAGCGCCGTCCGCTGGGGCGTGGCCGCCCGCATCATTTGGGCCTGGATCCTGACCATCCCCGCCTCGGCTGCTGTCGGCGCCGGAGTCTTCTACGCCGTTCGCCTGCTCCTTGAAAACGCCTGAACATGGCCGTGTTGTTTTAGTGGGGAAGCAGGAGGCTCCTGACCCCCATCACAGTCGGCCTGGATATGCCGGTGTTCCCGAGGCCCGGCGGTTATTCTGCCAGGGGCTGGATAAATAGCAAGCGGTAGGTATTTCTGCCGTTTTCCTGGGTGACAGAGTAATGGAGGCGGGCGCGGATTTCACGCTGCTCGCTGCAGCTCCAGACATGCCCTTCGTACTGGATCAGGCACGGCTCCTCGACGCCGGGGATCCGCGCCACTTCCGGGGGCGCGTCCGCTTCGGTGATGCAGCCGCCTGCCCGCATTTTCCGCTCCTGACCTATTAGAGGCGAGCCCGAGCCAGCCGGTTTCACGCCTGTATCCGGTGGCATAATAACGACTTGCATGAAAGCGGAAACGATCACAGCCTGTCCGCTGGACTGTTGGGACGCCTGCTCGGTGCTGGCGAGGGTGGAGGAGGGCTGCGTGACGGCCGTGCGCGGGAACCCGGCCCACCCCATCACTCGCGGCTTTCTCTGCGCCAAAACCATGCGCTATCCGGCGCGGGCTTACAGCCCCAGCCGCATCCTTCATCCCATGCGCAGGCGGGCCAGCGACGAGCGTCTGGCGCCGGAGGCCTTCGAGCGCATCGGCTGGGACGAAGCGCTGGACCTGGCTGCCGCTGAAATCCGCCGCGCGCTTGCCGCCGGCGGGCCGCAGGCCATCCTGCACTTCCAGGGTTCCGGCTCGATGGGCCTGCTCAAGAAGCTGTCCCAGCGTTTCTTCAATCTGCTCGGCGGCGTTACCGAGCCGGCCGGCGGAATCTGCTTCGGAGCCGGCGAGTTCGCCATGACCCGAAGTTTCGGTGAGCAGTCGGCGCACTCACCGGAGGACATGGTCAACAGCCGCCTGGTGCTACTGTGGGGCCGCGACCCGTTCATCTCTAACACCCACCTGATTCCCTTCCTGAAGGAGGCCAAGCGGCGCGGTACTTTCCTGCTCTCCATCAACCCCAGGCGCATCGATCGGTCGGGGCTGCTCGATTGGCAGATCCAGCCCCTGCCCGGCGCTGACGTCTTCCTGGTGATGGCGCTGTTGCGGGCGTTGGTCGGGCGCCGGTGGTGCCGCAGCGATTTCATCGAGGCGCACACCAGCGGCTGGAGGGAATTCCAGCGTTACCTCAGGACGCGCACGGCGGAGGAGTGGTTGGCGCCCTCTGGCGTGGAGGCGGGCGAGTTCAAGCGCCTGCTGGTGCTCTACCACGTGCGGCACCCGGCCGCCATCTGGATCGGCAGCGGGATACAGCACAACGGGCTGGGGGTGGAAGTGGTGGAAGGGCTGGGCGCGCTGGCAGCGGCGGCCGGAAATCTCGGCGTCCCCGGCGGCGGCCTCAACTTCTTCCCCAAGCATCGCAAATTCTTTGACCTGAGCTGGCTGACGCCGAACCCGCGGGCGCGCAACCGCGGGCTGCCGGCGGGCGAATTCTGGAAGTTCCTCCCCGGGCTGGAGCCCCCGCTCCGCATGATGTGGGTCAACGGCGTCAACCCTGTCCGCTCGCTGCCGGACTCGGGCGCGGTGGCGGCCGCCATCCGGCACATCCCCTTCGTCGTCGCCGTGGACTTCCACTGGACCGACACGGTGCGCTGCGCCGACCTGGTGCTGCCGCACACCTCCTTCTTCGAGGAGGGCGGCGTGGTGTCCAGCTACGGCCACAATTACGTGGCCTTGCAGCAACCGGCTGGCCGGCGGGTTGGCGAGGCCCGAACCGACCTCGAGGTTTTCCAGGCGCTGGCCGAGCGGCTGGGCTTCGGCGAACAGATGCGAGGCAGCGAGGGCGAATGGATGGAGCGCTTCCTGGCGCCGCTGTTCGCTGCCGACCCGTCGCTGCGGGAGAAGTTCTTCCGCGACGGGTTCATCGAAAACCCGCTGCTGCCGCGGGTCCCGCACGCTGGCGGCCGCTTCCTCACTGCCGACGGGAAGTTCCACTTCCCGGCGCCCATGGACCTGGATCCCGCCCGGCTGCCGCAGGCCCCGCCCGATTTCCCGCTGCGCCTGCTGACCGCCAAATTCAAGCGCTGCCTGAACTCCCAGGAGGCGAGCGAGCGGGAGTTGCCGCGCTATGAGGTCCGGCTGCATCCTAACACCGCCTTGCGACTCGGGCTGGCAGAGGGGCAGTCAGTGACCGTTCGCTCGGCTACCGGCTCGGTGCCTGCAATTCTCCGGCTGGATGAGTGCCTGCGCGAGGATCTGGTAGAGATGCCGGTGAGCGGCACGCTGGCGAGCGGCACCGCGGTCAATCTGCTGATTCCCGCGGTGATGGCACGGGACGGCGCCTGCCCCGCTTACAACGACGCCTTCGTCCGCATCGCCCCGGATTGATCGAAACCGCAGACTTCGGAGATTCGCACAGACCTGGGAGCCGTAGTGGGCCGGAGGAACAACGTAGTCGTCGGTCTCACCCCGGTCGAGCATGAGGCGTTTCAAGCAGGCGCCGTGGTCCGCCCAGCGCGGCGCAGCCACGCGCCCATCCAGTGGGCCAGCAGGGTGCCCCACAGCGCAAAGCAAAGACCAAATAATGCAAGAAGATCCAGGTAGGTCTTGAACAACCAGTTGAAATTCGGCAGCCACCGCCCCATCCACAGCCCGTGGTACCAGTGGACCCCCAGCACCTGTGCGGCGAGCGAAAGGCTGACCAGCAGCGTCACTGCCGCTGCCAGCCGTGCGCTCCCCTGTCCGCTGAGCACGCCGATCAAGAAGGTGGTGAGCAAGAGAGCCGCAGCGGCAACGAGCATGTCCGCCAGGAAGAAGCTCTCCAGGTACTCCTCCTTATTGACGGTGCTGAGCGAATAGCCCAGGCCCTGGAGCTTGAACAGCAAGTAGTAGGCAGCGTAGAAAGCTGCCACTCCCCCCACTGCCAGGACCCGTTCGCCCGGGGTGCGCAACACGAATCTGACAAGCCAGGTGAGGAGCAGCACCAGGATCGCCCCGAGGCCCAGGCAGGCGGGCAGGCGTCGAAAGCGGGCGGCGCGGGCTGCCTGCGCCTGGTTTCCTCCCAGTAGCCCCCGCTGGTAGCGCGCGAATCCCTGTTGCTGCTGGTCCTGCTGCGCTTCCAGCGCCTTGCGGTCGGCGGTGTCGAGTTGCAGGGCATCAAGCAGCACCCGGCCCTGGCTGGTGGAGGGCAGGGGCAGGCCCAGCAGCGCGCAAATCGTTGGGGCAATGTCGATCTGGCGGGCTTCGATCTTCGCTCCCGCGCGCACGGGTCCACCTGCAAGGACCAACGGCGCCGCCACTACCTCCGGCTCGTTGCCGCCGTGGCCGCCGCGGTCAATGTGCCCGTGGTCGGCCAGGACAATCAGCGTCGTCTGGCACAGGTTCTGGGAAGCGGCCAGGTCGCGCACGCACTCGTCGGTGATCCTGTGAACGTCTTCGGCGGCCGCGGAGCGCGCCCCGAAATCGTGCGATGCAATGTCGCCGGCCACATAATCCACCACCGCGAAATCGAACTGCGCGCTGCGCAGGAACTTCAGCTTTCGGTCGCACTCATCGTGCTGCCAGGCCTGCAACTCGGCCGGGGAGGCCGGCTGGGGCTCACCTGAGGAACGAAGGAATTCATCCACCCAGGGCTGAAAGGTGCGATACCAAAAGCGAGACCCGGCGGTGGCCGTTTTCAGGCCGGCGGTATGGGCCAGCGAGAACACCGAGTCAACTCCCACCCGGCGCACGGCGAAGTTGGAGGTGATGCCGTGGATGTCGGCCCACGCCCCCGTCGCCAGCGCGGCCCGCCCCGGGTTGGAGAGCGAGGGCTCGCCAGCCAGCACCACGCCGCCGGCGCCCCGCCTGCGCAATTCGTTAAGAAACGGCAGCCGGCGGGACGTGTCCAGGCGCAAGCCGTCTATCGTCACCAGGATCACCCGCTGGACCAGCCGGGGCCCCGCGGGCAGCCGCGCGGGCGAGTGGTAGGGGGGCTGGTAACGGACAACGCTATCCCAGGCGGAGAGCGCAACGCGCCGCGCCACCATGCCGATCCCCAGCACCAGGGCAATCGAGAGCGCGGTGTTGACCCAATTGCGCATTCAGGAGGAAAGAGTCCCGCTCAGCCGATCCCGGAAGATAGAGTCCGCTCCGCCGCGGTCTCTCGCGCTCTCCATCGGCATTCACCGGCGCGCCTGGCGGTTGCCTTAGAAGTTGATCTTGACCGCAAGCTGGAACTGGCGCGGGGCATAAGCTTCGGTGAACCCGAGAAATTCCGTGGAGGGCTTACCCTTGATGCCGCTCACGCTGAAGGTCGGGTAGGGGAACAAGAAGGAACCCACCACGTTGTTAACCGACTTGAAGTTGGTGCGGTTCAGCAGGTTGAAGCCTTCCATGATCCAGTCAATGTTCCAGCGCTCGTTGAGGTGGAACTTGCGTGCCAGCCGCAGGTCGAGGCTGTAGAAGTTGGGACCTCGACCCGTATTACGGCCGGCGCCGGCAGGCCGCTGGGTGTTGACGGCGTTGAAGTTGTTGGTGCCCGGGTCCACGCCCAGCAGCAGGTTGAAGGGGTAGCCGCTGCGGTAGGTGGAGATGGGGGACAGCATGAACTCGCGCAGGGCGGCGTGACGGAAGGGGCTCTCCAGCACGGCGCTCAGCACCAGGCGGTGGCGCACGTCGAAGGCCGAAAGGCTGCGCTCGTCGCGCGCGTTGAGCGGGTTCTGCGGCACCAGCGACTGGTTAATGTCGGTGGCGTCATCAATGGCCTTGCCCAGCGTGTAGGCGGCGACGAATTGGTAGTAGCGGCGGTAGCGCTTGTTCACTCGCGCCGTCATGCCGTGATAGACGGACTTGGCCTCAGTGCCGATCAGAAACCTGGCGAGGATGGACGGGTTGACCTGGGCGAAGATGGGTCCGAAGTCGAGCTTCTCACCGCCCACCTCGATGATGCGCGTGCCCACGGCGCGGATGTTGCTGACGTTGTTGCGGACCAACTTGAGGCCGCTAACGAAGTTGTAGTTCAGCTCGGCGGAGATGTCGGCGCCGAGTTCTTGCTCGATGCCCAGGCTGGCCTGTTGGGTGTAAGGGTTGACGATGTTCGAGGTGACGCCCTGGGTAACCAGGGAGTCACGCCCAGGCTGGAGGCCGAAGCGCGCCAGGTCGGCGACCGACAGCGTCCGCCGCCCGAGCAGGCCTTGCTGCTTGGCATACTGCCAGAGAGCGGCGGCCCCCACCCGGCCGGCCCGGTCGTCCTCGATGGTCCGCACCACGTTCACGATCCTGTCCCCGTCCAGCACCCGGGCGGCAAAGGCCACAGCCTGGTACAGCGGCTGGTAGAAGACGCCGTAGCCGCCGCGCATAACCGTCTTGCTGTTGCCCCGCAGGTCGTAACTGAAGCCGAACCGCCCGGCAAAGTTCTGGTAGTCGCGGTGCATAGGGCGCGGCTGCAGCTCCAGGTCGTAGCGCACGCCCAGGTTCACGTGCAACTTCCGGCCTAGCCGGATGCTGTCCTGGAAGAAAGTGCCGAGTTGCTTGTTGGAAAGGCTGTCCACGGGGTCACCGAAGCCCTGGTTGTAAAGCATGGGCAGGTCGAGAACGAACATCTGCAGGGAGGTCAGCGGCGCAGTGGCCGGCGCCTGAAGGACCGTCGGAATAAGAGCGCTCTGTCCCAGCGCCGTCAGCAGCGCGCCAATGCGGGTGACCCCGTCCATCGCTGCCAGCGGCGACGAGGGCGGCACCGGCACCGTGCCGGCGACGTTGATGGCAAGGCCCAGCGGGACCATGTTGCCCGGATTCTGGAAGTCAAACGAGCCGCCCAGGAAAATGGCCGTGCGCGTGTCGAACCAGATGTAGTTCAGATCGGCCCCCAGCTTGATCGCGTGCCTGCCGGCCATGCGGCTGAAGTTGTCGGTCCACTGCAACCGCCGCTCGATCCTGTCCGAATCCAGGTTGATATCCCGACCGAATTCGGCCACACCCTTGATACTCACCGCCGGGCCATAGCGGTCGATCGCATCCACGTTGAAGACGCGGCGGGCGAACTGGAAGCGGAACTCGTTCATCGCTGAGGGGCCCAGCAGGTGCGTGTGGGCGGCCACGAAGGAATTGTCCTGGACAATATTGAAGGTGCCCCTATCGAGGGCCATCAGCCCACCGGCGAAGTTCCCGAAGGATTTCTCGTGCGACCAGATGTGGCGCAGCGACAGCGAATCGCTGCTCTCGAAACGGTGGTCGAGCTTGAAGGAGCCCACGTTGCGGGTGAGCTTGAAAGGCTTGGCGCCGTCGAGCGAGGCCAGCAGGCTGTACGCGTCGCGGACACTAGGCACCGCCGAGTCTGGACGCAGGTCGAACAACACCGGCAGGGCAGGGTTAAGCCCCGCGTTTCGCAACACCTCCGGCGGCACTTTCTTCAGGTAGTCAAACAGCGGCGCCTGCTCCGGGGTCGGGCGCAGGATCGCCTGGCTCCCCAGGATGTTGACGAAGATCGGTTCGCGCTGCAGCAGCGCCTCGTAGCAAAGGAACACAAAGGTGTGGTCGCGCCGCAGGGGGCCGCCCAGGGTGAAGCCGGGTTGGTTGCGGTGGAACTTGGGCTTGGGGCCGGCGAAGAAGTTGCGCGCCTGGATGGACTGGTTGCGGTGAAACAGAAACAGGTTGCCGCGCCAGTCGTTGGTGCCCGACTTGGTGACCACGTTCAGGGCTCCGCCAGCCGCCCGGCCGAACTCGGCCAGGTAGGCGTTGGAGTTTACCTGGTACTCCAGCACCGCCTCCTGGCTCGGTGTGGCCCGGACGCTGTTGGAGGCGGCATCCATGTTGTCGGCGCCGTCAATGGTCACGCCGTTGCTGCGCCCGTTCTGCCCGGCGAAGGAGAGCCCGCTGCTAGGCAATTGCTTCAGCAACGGGATGTTCGGGTTTGCCTCTACCACCCCGGGCGTCAGCAGGGCGAACTCCAGGAAATTGCGGCCGTTGATGGGCAGGTAGTTGATGGCGCGCTGGGTGACGGTGGCCGCCTGCTGGGTGCGCAGCGACTCCACCACCGAGGCCAGGGCCGGCACTTCCACCTCGTGGGCCACGGTGGCCAGTTGCAAGGCCACATCCATGACCACGTACTCTCCCACGCGCACCTCGATGCCCCTCTGGGTGACGGTGGTGAAACCCGATCGCTGCACCTTAAGGTCGTAACTGCCCGGGGGCAGCACGGCGAACCGGTAAACACCACTTCCATCGCTGATCGCGGTTCGTGACAGGCCGGTGCCGGCGCGGGTGATAGTGACCGCCGCGCCGGGAACAACCGCCCGGGACGCGTCCGTGACTGTGCCGCGGACCTCCCCGGTGGTGGATCCTGACTGGCCGTAAAGCAGGGTGGCGGCACAGAAGACGCCCCACAGGCACAACGCGGCGACGGGCTTCACCCTCTTCCTCCCCGCGAGCTTCACGCTAACGCCTGGTTTATAACAGGGCGTCGCCTGGCAGGCAAGCCCGAGTCCAGAGCTTGGAATGCCGAATGTAGACAGAGCAGACTCCTCATTCTACGCCCACATTTGTTGACCTCTGCATTAATGGCTGCCAACCGTCGCGCGGGCGACGCTGGGTTGTTGGTGCCGTATTAGTGCAGCGGTCATCAGGTGTTCATCTGCGGCGCCTGGCAGGCGCCACCGGAGCCAGCGCCTTCTCGATGACCGCCTGAGCCAGCGGAGCCATGATCTTGTAGCCGGCGGCGTTGGGATGCAGGCCGTCGTTGGCCAGGTCGGCCCGCAGCAGGCCCTTCTCATCTGCCGTCGCCGAGAAGTAATCCAGGTAGAAACAGCCCCCGGCGCGGCACTGCTCCTTCAGCCAGGCATTGATCTCCGCGATCTTCTGGGGAGGGCGTTGCGGCGTCTGTGGCGGGCGGTCCCTGGCGTAGTCGCTTACGGGCAAGATCGAGGCGAATATGGCGCGGATGCCGTTGGCGCGCGCCAGGTCGCCGATCATCGAGAGGTTGTTCTTGATCACCTGCACGTCCACACCACGCGCCAGGTCGTTGGTTCCGGCCAGTACCACCAGGGCCGCCGGCTGCAGATCAATCACGTCCGCCTTCATGCGCCCCAACATCTCTCCTGTGATCTGGCCGGAGATGCCGCGATTCACGTAGGGCTTGCCGGGAAAGTACTCGGCCAGTTTCCAGCCGTCGGTGATGGAGTCGCCGAGGAACAGCACGCGCTGCTCGCCGGGTGCCGCCGGGCCCAGCTTGCTGTTGGCATCGGCGTAGCGGGCAAGGTTGTCGCGGTCCGGGTTGCGCACGCGGCGTTCCAGCGCGCCGAGCAGGCCGCGGAAGTGTTCGTCCAGTCGCGCGGCGACCGCGTGTAGCTCATCGGACGCTTTCACGCCAGGCAGGGAGTCGGCCACGTCCCGGTGGGCGCGGACAATCTGCAACAGGTCGTATACGTCGGCGCTGTTGTTCCAGCCGCGCGGGCTACGCAGGCGGTCGAGCAGCGGCGCCAGCTTGTCCCGTTGTGAGGGGATGGCGCTCTGACGCTCAATGGCCGCCAGGGCCTCCTCGTAGAGCTTTTGCGCCTGCACGGGGTTCAGTTGGGCGGCCAGGGGCCAGGCCGCTAATATAAAGAGTAGGAAGGGCTTAAGCATGAGCGAACCTTCGCGATTGTTTTTCGTAGAATGTAGCTGTGAGGTTGCCGGCACCAGGCGTTGAGATCGAGTGGCGATCTGCCTGAGGGCGGAAACCCGACACCATTGACCTTTATGCTGTTGCCGGAACAGTTCGCGCTGGCATTGGCTGCGGCCATCGCTTCCGGGCTGAACGCCTACGCCAGCGTCGCGATGCTCGGCCTGCTCCAGCGCTACGACGTGATCCACTTGCCGCCACCGCTCAGCAGGCTGAGCCAGGATTGGGTGATCGGCCTCGCGCTATTCCTGTTCGCGGTCGAGTTCTTCGCCGACAAGGTCCCGTATTTTGACAACCTCTGGGACGCGATCCACACCTTCATCCGCGTGCCGGTTGGCGCGGCCCTGGCCTCTGGTGTCTTCGCCAGCCACCCCGGTCCCTGGCAACCGTTGATGACGGTGGTAGGCGGGGCGCTGGCCCTGCAATCGCATGGCACGAAAGCGTCGGCCCGGCTGGCGGTCAATGCCAGCCCCGAACCGTTCAGCAACTGGGCGCTGAGTTTGGGTGAGGATGCCTTCGTCGTTTTCTTGCTGTGGCTGGCGGTCGCCCACCCCTACCTGACGCTCATCCTCGTCGCCGCGCTAGCGGTGGCGTTCTTCCTCTTGCTCCGCACTATCTTCCGGGGGTTCGCCCGCCTCTGGAGACGTCTGCGCAAAGTGCCGGAGCCACGTCTCCAGGCTACCCCAACCAGCCGTCCCCCGCACTGACCCGCGCGCCCGGCTGGCCGCTTGTCACAGGCTGAGGGCGATCACATTCACCACTACCAGCAGCAGCGCAGCTCCGCTGGTAATAAACATCCCCTTCCGCAAATTGGCGACGTAACCGATGGAAGGAGGGATAAAGACATATCCCAGCCAGCCTCCGGTGATCGCCAGACCCAGCGCCGTTCCGGTGTTCGTCGTGAAATGAATGCCGGTAGCGGCCAGAACGCTGGGAAACAGCGGGCCCATGAAGATGCCAGAAAAAGCTGCCAGCAGCCTTACCGGGCCCAAGCCGCGGACCAGCAGGAGGCCGGTATAGCTGACGGTGGCGCCAATGGCCCCGATCAATGTGAGGGGCAGTGGCACCAGGAGTCCCTGGCCCAGCAGATACGAGGAGATGATGCGGCCAACGATAATGCCGATGGCAAACAAGGAAATCGTCCCCCCGGCCACTTGCGGCAAGAAGCTCAGCTCCTGCGTCAGGTACTTGTTCAGCCAATACCAGACCGTACCCTCACAGCCCACATAAAGGAACAGCATCGCAGCGAAGGCCCAGAACAGCGGCTCGCTCATCACCTGTCCCGCCCCGGCCGTCATGC
>CAYVGN010000008.1:13970-19852 GCA_964451215.1 uncultured Acidobacteriota bacterium | reverse complement strand
GGAGGCCGGCCTGTCCACCACACGCTGGCCAACCACTGGGCGCGGGTGGTCGAGTTGCTCTACGCCGCCGAGCGCATGAAGGAGCTGGCCGATGATCCTGAGGTGACGGACCCGAACGTGCGCACCTTGCCTACCGCCGTCCCGCGAGAAGGGATCGGGGCTGTGGAAGCGCCTCGCGGCACGCTCATCCACCACTATCAGACCGACGAAAAGGGCCTGATCCGGAAGGCCAACCTCATCGTGGCCACCCAGAACAATTCGGCGCGCATCGCCATGAGCGTGGAAAAGGCCGCCAAGGGACTCATCTCCGGCAAGGAGGTTTCCGAGGGTCTGCTGAACATGGTGGAGATGGCTTTCCGCGCCTATGATCCCTGCCACGGCTGTGCCACCCATTCCCTGCCCGGCAGCATGCCCTTGCTGGTCCGGGTGCGCGATGGGCGAGGAAACTTGCTGACCACGCTGCGCCGGGACCTGGATGGAAGCATTCACAAGGAAGAGCCGTGACCGAACACTCGCCGGCCTCGCCTGATCCAGAGAAAGGGAAGGACTGCGTTGGCCTCGTGCGGGTCTTGTGCCTGGGAAACGATCTGCTGGCCGATGACGCCCTTGGAGTAGCGGTGGCCGAAAGAATCCGGGAGCTCTTCCCCGGACAGATTGACGTTGTTGAGACGCCGGAATCTGGTTTCAACCTGATGGATCACCTCCTGGGCTCTCCGCGCCTGGTGGTGATTGACACAGTTATGACCGGTCGCGCGGAGCCCGGAACTATCTATGTCCTGCGCGAGAACGAAATGCGAGCCGTCCCGGGCGTCTCGCCGCATTACATTGGACTCTTTGAGACGCTCGCCGTCGGAAGACAACTGCGCCTGCCTGTTCCCGAAGACGTAGTCATTGTCGCGGTGGAAGCAGCGGATTGCTTCACCGTGGGCGGCGCAATGCACCCTGCCGTTCAGGCTGCCCTATCTGAAGTGGCAGGCCTTGTCCGGGAACTGTGGCGGGCGCCGACGCCCAACAAGACTGTCGGAGGATTGCGGGGCTGCTGAAGACGCGTCTGGGTCCAGGCCGCTGCTTCGTTGCGCGATTCTACGTGTACCGGAAGGCGTGGAGGGAAGGCCGGCAAAGGGGAAGAGGCCATGCTGAGACCACGCCTGAGCTTCTGGGGGTGGACTTTTCTTGTACTGGTGCTTGGAGGCGTGTACAGCCTCTACGCCCGCATCGCGTACGGCGTAGGGAGCGTCACCCATCTCGGCCAGTTGGTTCCCTGGGGCCTTTCGATGGGCCTCACTGTGTTCTGCGGGCTGGGCCTCGCCGTGGGCGGTTTCACGGTGGCAGCCACCGTCCGCGTCTTTCGTCTGGAACGCTATAGGGCCGTCGGGCGCCTTAGCGTTCTCATCGCTTTCCTTAGCTACCTGCTGGCCCTGGCCGCGGTGATTTTCGACGCCGGGCAGCCTTCCCGCATCCTTCCCTTGATGATCAGGTGGAAGCCGGAGTCAGTCCTGTTTGGCGCGGTTTGGTGTTTGCTGCTCTACGCCGCCGTGCTGGCGCTGGAGTTCGTGCCGGCAATCTCCCGGCGTCTCGGCCGACCTGTGGCCTCGCCCTGGACAGATGTTATCGCTATTCCTCTCCTCACCTGCACTGTCATCGTTTCTGTCCTCCACCAGTCGTCGCTGAGCAGTATGCTCCTGCTTTCGCCCGGCAGGCTTTCTCCGCTCTGGCAAACCTCGCTGCTGCCGGCATTCTTCTTCGTCTCGGCCGTTTGCGCTTCTCTTGCGCTAATCATCTTCGCGTCCTGGCATATTGGCCGGGCCTTGGGCAACAAGCTGCCGCCGCTGCTGCTGGGCCGCCTCGGACACCTCCTGGCCGTGTTGCTGTCGCTTTATCTGCTGTTGCGTTTCTTCGACCTGGCTCAGCGGGGAACGCTGCGCCTGCTGCTCGAGACCCGCTCCGAGACGGGCCTGCTCGGCCTGGAAATCTCCCTTCTTCTGCTGCCCACGTTGCACCTGCTTCGGCCCGGCGGCGGCGCCAACCCCGTGCGTCTTTACTCAGGCTCAGTTATGGTCCTGGCGGGATATATGGCCAACCGCTTGAATGTTGCCATCACCGGACTGGAGGGCGGCGCGGGCGCCTGGTACATGCCCCGCTGGACCGAGGTCATGTTCAACTACGGGCTGATTGCCGTGGGGTGTGCCATCTTCGCCGTCGCGGTTCGGCGCCTCCCCTTCTTCGCTGAGGATCAACACCGCCTAGGCATTTGAGAGCAAAGGGCGATTGGCGACGTTATGGTCGCATTTTGCTTGCTGCCTCGGCCTTGCCCTATTCTTCCCTCTCGTTCAGAATGTCACGCGTGGAAGCCGTACCGCGCCTGTTTCAGGCCCTGGTAGCCCCAGCGATTTTCGTCTCTGCCGCAGCCCTCCTGCTGCTCTCATTGAACGTGCGCTTGATGGGCATGGTCTCGCGCTTGCGGCAGTTCCAGCGTGACAAGCACATCGCCACCACCTCCGGGCGCCTGCAGGAAGCCCAAGCGTACGCCGACCAGATCAGCTCGATTGAGTCCCGGGCAGAAAAAATCCGAAAGGCTTTCCTGTTCACCCTCCTTTCGTTGGCGAGCACAATCTGTGCCTGTTTGCTCCTGGGCCTGGCCGTTTACTGGGGCAACGCCGGAATCCTGGCAGCGTTCGTGTTCGTGGCAGCCGTCGTCTTTCTACTTCTGGGTACCGTCTTCTACATTGCCGAGATCACGGCCGCGCTGACCTCCGTCCGGGAGGAAGCCAAGTACTTCCATCTGATAGACCTCACGGCGCCGCAACAAGGTGGACGACCGGGATCGGACCGGCGCGAAGGCTGGGACCGCTGAATCTCAGTGTCGAAGGCGGAGCGCACAAACAGGGAGTCTCGTTCACTGCGCGCGGTGAGCGCCGCGCTTTCGCGCTTCGCTGATGCTGCCCTGAAAATTCTCGGGCGTGCGGCCCGCGCATCTTGCCCTCGGCCGACGCCCGGACCGCTACGGTGGGCCGCGGCGACCCGGCCGCTACATTTTCCCGGTTTCAGCGTGCTGCGCAGCGGCATGTGGGGCTGTGCAAAGAGGCGACAGCGGATGCCCAACTGGACCCGGCGGGCGCAGAGGGAGCCCCGCCCGGTGATAGAATTTGTTCCCCTGGAGATGGTCCGATATGAACGTTCTTGTCCTCAATGTCGGCAGCTCGTCCGTTAAGTTTCAACTCATCGAAACCGACAGCCAGCGGATCACGACGCACACCGACGTGGTGCATCTGCAGGGCAGCATCGAGAAAATTGGGACGGCGGAGGCGATCCTGTCTTACGCCTTCCAGGACCGGCCTCTGCAGCGCACCACGGAAGAGTTGCTCACCCACCATGCGGCGATTTCGCGGGTTGTCAGCCTGCTGGAGCGGCACCCGGAGAGCGCGAGCGGCGCCCTGGCGGCCGCGCCGCCAGAGGGGGAGCGTCGCAAGAGTGCGCTTGCGATCGAAGCGATCGGGCACCGGGTGGTGCACGGCGGCGAGCACTTCACGCATTCCCACCTGGTTGACGAATCGGTGGTGCACGGCATTGAGCGCGCCATCCCGCTGGCCCCGCTGCACAACCCCCACAACCTCAAGGGCTACGTTGTCTGCCGCGACCTGTTTCCCAAACTGCCACAGGTAGCCGTCTTTGACACCGCGTTTCATCACACCCTGCCGCCGCGCGCCTTCCTCTACGGGCTGCCCTACGACTACTACCGCCGGCGGCGCATCCGCCGCTACGGCTTCCACGGCACCTCGGTCCGCTATGTGTTCTTCCGCTACCGGGAACTCACCGGCGCCGCGCGCACCGTCTCCAACCTGATCGTCTGCCATCTCGGCAACGGCTGTTCGATCACGGCCATCGAGAACGGCCAGTCGGTGGACACTTCCATGGGCTTCACTCCGCTGGAAGGAGTGATGATGGGCACGCGCTGCGGCGATATCGATCCCTCTGTCCCACTCCACCTGATGACCACCGAGGAGTTGGCCCCCCATGAAGTGGCGACCCTGCTCAACCGCTGGAGCGGGCTCTACGGCCTGAGCGGCGAGTCCAATGACATGCGCACCCTGCTGAACTCCATGACGGCAGGCGACGAGCGCTCCAGGCTGGCCGTCGAGGTCTTCTGCTACCGCGTGCGAAAATACATCGGGGCCTATTGGGCAATCCTGGGACGGCTCGACGCACTGGTTTTTACGGGTGGGATCGGACAGAACGCAGCCGTGGTCCGGCAGATGATTTGCGACCGGCTGGATGCGCTGGGCTGCGAGATCGACGAGACTGCCAACCTTACGCTGGGTGGCCGAGAGGGCCGGATCTCAACTCCCGCCAGCCGCGTGGCCGTCTGGGTGATCCCCACGAACGAAGAGCTGCTTATCGCCCGCGACACCTACCGCGTGGTCCACGGCCTCCCGCTGCCGTAGTACCGTGATCGTCTGAAAGAGTGCGCTTCGCTGCAGCGCGGGCATCTTGCCCACATCTTGCGGGCCCATCCCCAGAGCCGCCGGGATGGCGGCGCTACATGTGGCCAAGCAAGAACCAAATCAGGCGGTTAGGGCACTGGCTGGCCTAACATTCAACGTCAGGAGCCCCCCAAGACGCCGAGCTCTGAACGTCAAACGTGGGACGGAATGGACGTCGCGATCATCGGAGCAGGCATCATCGGGTTGGCGCTGGCGCGCGAGTTGCGCCGGCGAGGCGCCCGCGTGGCGCTGCTCGACCTGCGGCCTCCCGCCACTGAGGCAAGCTGGGCCGCGGCAGGCCTGCTCGCGCCTTCCTCGGAGGCGCCCTCGTCCAGCGATTTCTTCGAGCTGTGCCGGACGGCCGGCGCAGGCTACGCGGACTACGCGCGCGACCTGGAGCAAGAAACAGGACTGCCCATCGGCTACGACCCTGCCGGCACGCTCTTCCTCTGCCATTCAGCCGAGGAACAGCAGGACTTGGAGCGGCGCTTCGCCTGGCAGCGGGAACTGGGCATCCTGGCTGTCCACCTGGACCCGCGGGAAGTGCGCGTCCTGGAACCAGAGGCTCGGGCCGCCGGGGGCTACCTGCTGCCGGGCGATTGCCAGGTGGACAACCGGCTCCTGTGCTGCGCGTTGATCGAGGCCTGTGGGCGCGCCGGGGTCGTCTTCCACCAGCGCGGGGTCCTCAGCCTGGTTGAGGAAAGCGGCAGAGCGTCCGGGGTCCTGTTGGCCGATGGGACAAGGCTGGGCGCCGACGCCATTGTGAACGCGGCGGGGGCCTGGGCCGCGAGCCTCTCGCTCCCGGGTGTGGCGGTGGAGATTCGCCCGGTCAAAGGACACATGCTGGCTTTGCGAACCGGGCGCCGTCCCCCAACCCACGTCCTGCACGATCCATCCGTGTACCTGGTGCCCCGCCCCGGAGGCCGCCTGGTTGTAGGCAGCACTATGGAGGAAGCCGGCTTTGACAAGACCGTGGACGCTGCAGCAATCGCCCGCCTGCGCGCCGCAGCCGAACGGCTGGTGCCCTCGCTGAGGGAAGCAGACGTTGTCGAGGCCTGGACCGGCCTGCGCCCGGCTACGCCGGATGCTCGTCCGCGCATCGGTCCGACCAGGCTGCCCGGCTACTTTCTGGCCGCGGGCCATTTCCGCAACGGCATCCTGCTGGGACCGTTGACGGCTCAACTGCTGGCGCCGGTGATTCTGGGCGAGTCTCCGAACGCACTGCTGGTTCCCTTTCTTCCCCAGGCTAGCCCGAATCCGGGCTAGCCCGGATTCGGGCTAGCGGCGTTTGCGGCATCCTGCTGACAGCGCCTCCTGCTTGCACCTGGGACGTGAGGTGCTGTTACGCCTTTCTTCGCAAGCAAGCACTGGCAGGATGCTGAAAAAGTCGCGAACCCCGCC
>CAYVGN010000008.1:0-13960 GCA_964451215.1 uncultured Acidobacteriota bacterium | reverse complement strand
CCCTGGGGGCGCAGGCGTCCCGCCTGCGGTTTCGCCGAATCAACGAGATGCAGGCCAGAGGCGTGCGCGCCCAGGCAGGCTATTTTTAGAGGGCGGCCGGATCCACCCGGTTCATCTTCTCTGCGCTCTCTCGGGCCCCGCGGTTTATCATCGTCTGCGACGGAGCAGGAGCTATGGAACAAGTCCTGGCCTATGCCGAAGCAAACCGGGAACGCTATCTCTCCGAGTTGAAGGAATTCATTGCCATCCCCAGCGTGAGCGCCAGCCCCCAGAACAAGGCCGAGGTCGAGCGCTGCGCCCGCTGGCTGGCAGAGCACCTGCGCGCCATGGGCATGAAGAGGGCGGAGGTCTTCCCCACTCCCGGCCATCCCGTCGTGTATGGCGAATGGCTGCAGGCGCCCGCGCGACCCACGGTGCTCTTCTACGGGCACTATGATGTTCAGCCGGTGGACCCGCTGGAACTGTGGGCTTCCCCGCCCTTTGAAGCGACCCTGCGTGAGGGCAGGCTCTATGGCCGCGGGACCGCCGATGACAAGGGCCAGGTCCTCATCCACCTGAAGGCGGTCGAAGCCTACCTGAAGAACACCGGCGCCCTGCCGGTGAACCTAAAGATGCTCATCGAGGGAGAAGAAGAAAGCGGGGGAGGGCACCTGGAGGAATTCATCGAGACCCACCGGGACCTGCTGAAATGCGACCTGGTGGTGATCTCCGACACCGGCTTTTTCGCCGACGGCGTTCCCTCGGTCTGTTACGGCCTCCGGGGCATCGCCTACCTGCAGGTGGAGGTGGAAGGGCCGTCGCGGGACCTGCATTCGGGCGCCTACGGCGGCTCCCTCCACAACCCCATCCAGGCGCTGGCGGAAATCATCGCCTGCCTGCACGACAGGAACGGACGCGTCGCCATCCCCCACTTCTACGACGACGTGCGGCCGCTGACGCGCATGGAGCGGCAGGCTTACGGGAAGCTGCCGTGGAGCGACGCGAAGTATGCGCGCGAGCTGGGCCTGAGCCGGCTTTACGGGGAGAAAGGGTTCACCACCCTGGAGCGGCTATGGGCGCGGCCCACGCTGGAGTGCAACGGCATCTGGGGCGGATTCACCGGCGAAGGGGTCAAGACGGTGTTGCCGGCGCGGGCTGCGGCCAAGATCTCCATGCGCCTGGTACCCGACCAGAAGCCGGACAAGATCGCGCGGCTGTTCCAGAAACACATCCGGGCGATCGCGCCCGGCACGGTGTGCGTTCGGGTCAGTTATCTGAGCGGGGGCGACCCAGCCATCACGCCCATCGCCAGCCCGGGCATCGAGGCCGCGGTGGCGGCGCTGGAGAAGGGCTTCGGCAAGAGGCCGCTATACCAGCGGGAAGGCGGCTCCATCCCGGTCGTCGCCGTCTTCCAGCGGGTGCTGGGCGCCGGCTGCGTGTTGCTGGGCTTCAGCGTCCCTGACGACCATGCCCACGCCCCCAACGAATACCTCAAGCTCGACAACTTCTTCGGCGGCTTGCGCACGGTCATTCACCTTTACGACGAACTCGGCCGCCGGGTGCCGCCGCCCTGCCGTGCGCCGCGGTCTCCCCGATCCCGCAACGACTGGTAGCGTTTCTGAAGGCCGGCGTAAAGCACTGCGGAGTTGAGTCCGGGTTTGCTGACGTCGTAGTCAGGCTGCGCCCCGAACCTCAACCCAGATGTGTTTATTCAGGGCCGCAAACGCAGCTTCAAGTTGGTCAAATCGTGACTGATGCCTCAGGTCGAAGAGCCGGTCAAGGTTCGACTTGGGTATTCCCATGCGGCGGGCAAGTTCGGCCTTCCGCAGGGCGGACGCCCGGAACGCTCGGTAAAGTTCGACCTTCGCCGACTGGAGAGCCGCAAGCGAAACCAGCCGGTACTGTCGCCCGCGGCGCTTGCTCGGCTTCGGCAGACCCTCTCCCTGCTCGATCAAGTCAGAAAGCAGACCTCCCAGCAGGTCCTGCGCCATCTCGGTGGCCTCTTCAAGCGTGTCTCCCTGGGTGACCCCATAGCGGAAATCGGGAAAGGTGACCACAAAGCCGCCCGCTTCTCGGTCAGGTTCGAACAGAGCCGGATAGGTGACCATAACGTGGCCTCACATTGTTAGGTCGAGGTCTTTCAGAATGGTCCGTAGGGTCTTGGTCTTGAGTTCTTGTGACGGATGGCGAGGCATCCGCGTGACCTTGTTCCGGAGGATCACTTGCGTGTGCTTCCGTCCTTCTGCGAACGTGCATCCCTGCTTCCTGAGCCATCGCTTCAGGTCGCTCACCGTCACTTCTCAAGAGTAATCTGATCTGATAACTGCCGTCAAGCCGGATGTCACTGCTCCAATAAGAATGCCCCATGTTTGTGCTCTGGTGGGCGTCCGAACTCGATTACTTCCCTTGCAGCAGCCGGCCGGACCAAAGCCGGGCCCCGCGCTGGCGGCCAGAGGCAGCCCCGCCCAAGGCGCCCTCCGCTTGACATTTTCATGACAACTTTGGCGGCCCTGGAACTAAACTCAGGGTGAGTTTGCCCGTAGGGCGGCTGTTATGCGCCGACGCTACCGGTTGCTTGCCGTTCACCTGCTGGCCATCCTGCTGCCGTGCGGGGTGATCGCCCTGCTGGGGCACAAGTGGCTGGAACTGGAGCGGGACGCAGAATCCCGGCGGAGCAAGGAGGCAGCCGAGGCCGAAGCAGCGGCGATCCGCAGCGACCTGGTCAGCCATCTTTCCCGCCTCAGCCAGGAGGCGCGCCGGCGCTGGAGCCAGCGCCCGACGGGCCAACCTCCCTTTGCTCCTCCCCCGGAGATGCCCGAAGGCATCAGTTCCGCGTTTGTGCTTACCGGCGAAGGAAAACTGTTCCAGCCCGACTATGAAGCCGCCCACCGCCGGGCAGTCAGCGACTACCAATCCGGGGCCGCGCGGGTGGAGTGGACGCGGGCGGCCGCGCGCGCCGAAGCGCTGGAGGCGCGCAGCCTCGAGCAAGCCCGGCGCGCCTTTCGGGAACTGGCGGCCTCCGCCTCCAACCCGGGCCTGAAAGCCTCGGCCCTGCTCCAGTCGGGCAGGCTGTCGCTGGCGGAGCGGCGCTATACGGAAGCCGAATCGCAGGCGGCCGAGATTCTTCGCTGCTGCCCGGGAGCCCGCGACGAGTACGGCGTTGCGTTTGCCCTCTACGCGGCGTCCCAGATGGCGGCTGCCTGGGAAGCGCAGGGGATGCTCGGGGCGCGGTTCCCGCGGCTGGCGTCGCAGCTTGGCGAGTTGCTGGCAGCGGGTTTCCTTGGCCATCCCGGCGACCGGCTGGAAATCGCCGCCCTGGCGAAGAAAGCGCGCAGCGGACCGGCAGCGGAGGGCCTGCTGCGCCGGGCGGAGGAAGCCCGGAGCCGGATCACGCGACACATGGAGATCGGCAGGCGCCTGGAGAGGTGCGTCAGCGAGTGGGCGCTGGCGGACCGCGGCACCGCCGCTTTTTCCCTGGCCAGTTGCCGGTTCGACGGGCAGGCGCAGTTGGTGGGCCTGGAGCGGTCTGACCGCGCCCGCCCGGTGGCTGTGGTCTTCGACGCCGGGCGAGTAAGCAGCTGGGTGGGGGCGCGGGCCGCCGAGCGCGGCCGCTTCGAGGCAGCGCTGGCGCCGCCCGGCAGCCAGGACAGCAGCGCCGCGCTCCAGGCGCCGCTGCTGCCCCAGGCGCCCGCCTTTGACCTGGTGCTGCGGGCGCGGGCCGGCGACCCGGCCGCACAGCGGCGCCAGACGCTCTTCGCCGCCGCCCTGGCCTCGGCCCTCTTGCTGGTCGTGCTGGTCGGCTACTTCGCCCTCCGCGACTTTTCCCGCGAGCTGGAGCTGGCCGATCTGCGCTCCAACTTTGTCGCCAGCGTGACCCACGAGCTGAAGACGCCCCTGACTTCCGTCCGCCTGCTCGCCGAAACCCTGCGCATGGGCCGAACCCGTGACGGCGCCACCGCTGAGCGGCTTCTGGCTGCCATCGTTGAAGAGGCGGAACGGCTGACCCGCCTGGTCGAGAACGTACTCGCCTTCTCGCGCATCGAAAAAGGAACACGCACTTACCGCCCGACGGAGGTTGATCTTGCGGAGGCAATCGGCGAAGCGGTCCGGCGCTTTCACTACGTGCTGGACCAGGAGGGCTTTGAGCTGGAGCAAGAATCGGATGGGCCAGTGCGGGTGTACGCCGACGCCGACGGCCTGACCGAGTCGCTGCTCAACCTGCTGAGCAACGCCGTCAAGTACTCGGGCGCCTCGCGCCGCATCCGGCTGGACCTCCACCGCCGCGGCGAGCAGGCCGAGATCCGCGTCACCGATTGGGGCATGGGCATACCGCGTTCTCAGCAGCGCCGGATCTTCGCGGGGTTCTACCGGGCGCCGGGAGCCGCCCGGGAAACGACCGGCGCCGGCCTGGGCCTGTCGCTGGTGCGCCACTTCGCCGAGGCCCACGGCGGCCGGGTTACCGTCGTCAGCGAGCCGGGAAAGGGCAGCGCGTTTTCCCTGTGGCTGCCTCTGGCGAAAGAAGCGAAACAGAGCGGCCAGGGCGCCGAGAAATGCGCCGCCGGCGCTTCCCAGGCGGAATGAAATGGCCAAGATCCTCATTGTGGAGGACGACCGGGCCATCCTGCTGGGCCTGAAAGAGAACCTGGTCTACGAAGGCCACACCGTGGTGGCCGCCATGCGCGGGGACGAGGCGTTGGAGCGCCTCCAGGCCACCGGGCCCGACCTGGTCATCCTCGACATCATGCTGCCGGGCCTGAACGGCTTCGAGGTGTGCCGGCGCATTCGCAAGATGGATCGCCGCCTGCCCGTGCTGATGCTGACGGTGCGCAGCGAGGAAGTGGACAAGGTAATGGGGCTGGACCTGGGCGCCGACGACTACCTGACCAAGCCGTTCAGCGTGCCGGAGTTGCTGGCCCGCGTGCGGGCTCTGCTCCGGCGGGCGGCCCCCGGCCAGGAGCCGCCCCTTCCCGAAACGCTGGAGTTCGCGGACGTGCGCCTGGACTTTGTCCGCTATATCGCCACCCGAAAAGGCCAGCCGCTTCACCTGACGGGCAAGGAGTTCGCCCTGGTCCGCTACCTGGCCGCCCATCCCGGCGTGCCCATCCGGCGCGACCTGCTCATTGACCGCATCTGGGGCGAGGACGTGTATCCCACCAATCGCACCGTGGACACCCACATCCTCTCGATTCGCAACAAGCTCGAACCGGACCCCTCCCGCCCCCGCTATTTCCTGACCGTGCACGGCGTGGGTTACAAGTTTGTGGGTGATGCTTGACATTTTTCTGACAAATGCTGACGCCAAGAGAACCAAGATTTCGAAATCATTTCACTCGACCCAAAACGCCCGGTGACAACCGGGTTTGCGGGCTGCGGCATCCTCCGGGAGAAATGCCGGGAGGAGATTGCCCATGAAAACCAGAAGATTTGCCGCAGGAATTGCCATTGTGGTGATGGGCCTGGCCCTGGGAGCCGGGCTCGCCCTGGCGCAGAAGCTCACCGCCGAAGCTCTGTTCCGCGAGGCGCTGCTGAAGGAACGGGCCGAGGGAAGCCTGCCGGAGGCCATCTTCCGCTACGAGCGCCTGATCGCCGAGTTTCCCAAGGACCGCCAGTACGCCGCCAGGGCCATGTACCAGCTCGCGCTGATCTACGAAAAGCAGGGCGACCCGCGCGCCAAGACAATGCTGACGCGGCTGAGCCGCGAGTATGCGGGCGTCGAGCCGTTCTCCAGCCGCGCCCGCGCCAGGCTGGCTCAGCAGGCTTCCGCGCCCGCTGGCCCCTTCCCAGAAGTCTCCCTGGACACCAACTACGAGTTGGGTTCGCCCGATGGGAAGTTCGTCGTCTACCACAGGGAGCCGGAACAGAAGGAGGGACAGGTGCGGCGTCCCGGCAGAGACTGGGGCCGCCTGTACCTGAAAGAGCTGGCTACGGGCAAGGAACGGCTGCTGGTGGACCATCCCGGGAAGTTCGTGAGCAATTTCGCCTGGTCGCCCGACAGCCGCCAACTGGCTTTCAACTTCCTGGACGACAGCGTAAAGGCCAACGACATCCGGATCGTCGAGGTTTCAACTGGCGAGGTGACCAGCCTCGGCCTCCGCGCCTACCCAATGTCCTGGACCGAAGCGGGCGAGATTTTCTTCTATCGCCCCAACTATCCCGCCGGAGGCATTGATTTCTGGCTGGTCTCAGCCAAGGGCGGTACCCCGCGGAAGGTTTACACCAGCCCGAATGTGGTGATGGTCACCTCTGACGGGACTCGCGTGCTCGCCTCCAAATCCAAAAGGCTCGTCGTGGTGGACATCGCCAGCGGGGAAGAGCGGCCGCTTACCACCGGCACCGGGGAAGAACACCGGCCCTTGGTTTCCCCCGACGGCCGCCTGGTGGCCTTTGCCGCTAACCCGGAGGGGAAGTGGGCCTTCTACGTGGCGCCGCTGGACAGGGGTCTGCCGGTTAAAGCGCCGCTGAAGATTGCCGAGATCAAGGAGCCCGGTGTCTGGGTGGGCTCGGGTGGCTACGGCCCCGCATGGTGGACCCGCGACGGCCTGCTCACTTACGGAATGCGCTATTCCGAGAGCAACCTCTACCGCCTGGAAATGGATCCTAAGACGGGCCGCGCCGTGGACGCCCCGGTGCGCTTGACCCAGGATGCCACCCGGAACTGGCACCCGGCCGTCTCTCCCGATGGGAAACGTATCGCCTACTGGTACGAACAGGGGACCAAGCTCGGGATCGCCGTGATGGACAGCGACGGAGCCAACGAGCGCCCGCTCTTTGAACAGAACGCGGTCCTGCCCTTGTGCTGGCGTTCGCCCGAAGAGATTCTCTTCTATCACTGGAAACCCAAGGAAGGAGAAAAGTCTTCGATCCAGGCCCTGAACATCAACACCGGCGTGTTGCAGCCGGTGGCCCAGGTGGAAGGCCTCTATTGGCACTACGTCCCCAGCCGCAAGGAGATTCTGCATCTGCCTCCGGGAGGCGCCGGGCCGCGGCCGGGCGCCGTCCTGAAGGCCTATTCGCTGGCGGAAGGTAAGGATCGTGTGGTGGCGAAGATTGACTACCTGATGCACATCTTCCGGGTCTCCCCGGATGGCAAGCGAATTGCCTATGCCACCAGCCGTCCGGTCGAGGGCTCCACCCAGCGGGTCGGCGAGATGGGACTGATGACCATTGAGGGGCAGCCGGAAGCGATCCTCGTCCCGGCCCAGTCCGAGGCCGTGGTCCCCACCTCCTGGTCACCGGACGGCAGGTACCTTCTGTATGTGGACCAAACCGGGCCGCGCGTGATGAACGTCGAGACGCGGGAAAACTGGCTGCTGCACAAGGACCTGAAGGATGCGAACTGGGGCCGCCCCCCGTATTGGTCGCCCGACGGCACCTTCGTGGTGTTGACCCGCTCCTCCACCAGCAGCATCGAGCGGGTGGCCTGGGAGGGCGTCACCACCGAGGCCGTTATGAAGCTGCTCGAGGGTGGGCGCTGACCGCGCCCTCTGCGGACTTCGTGTGCCTGGTGCCTTGGTGGTTTCCTTGTCGCTTACGGTCCGGGGCGCTCGTCAATCACCTCGACGTCGGGCGGAACCTGGAAGCGGAACAGAGCGTTGGCCAGCGGCGGGTTGGGAACCTCGCCGCTGAGGCGGAACTCGGTGATGGCGCCGTCGGTTTCGAAGATCTTCACCCGCCGGATGCGCTCCCGCCCGTCCACCTCCAGCAGCAGCTCGCGGAAGCGCTCGCCGGCTCCTTTCGGCAGCAGGCGCAGCACGAGGTTGCCCGGGTCCAGCGGCGCAGCGTCCTGCGCCGGTTCAATCCGGAACTCGCGCTTCAGGTTCATGCGCCCTAACAGGAAGCGCAGCGGGGTGCGCAGGTCGGCGCTCTCCTTGACGGGCACGCGCGTCACCTGGCGGTCGTCGGGCACATAGAAGAAAACCGTCCTGCCATCCGAGAGGAACAGCTTCACCTCGGGCCGCGTGTACTCCCAGCGCATCTTGCCGGGCTTCTTCAGGTAAAGCGTCCCCATCTCCTGGCGGGGTGCAGCGCGCTCGTCGCTCCTGTAAATCTGGACGAAGTCAGTTTTCAACGTCTCCAGCCGGTTGTAGTGGCTCTCGAGAGCGCGAACGACCTCATCCACCCGCGTAGCCGCAGGAGCCGGCAGTGCCAGGCAGAGCAAGAGGAGTGGTGACCACAGGCGAGCCACACACACAGCATAGCACCAATGCAGGGCCCGGCTCGCCGCAGCCAGTTTCGGGCGCAGCGGGAACCTGCGAAAGTGGCTCGGTTGTCATTGCGAGCGCAGCGATCCCGCCGCGCAGGATGCTTTTCAACCGCAAGCGCCTGCCGGAGAAAAGCAGGGTTTTCGCCATCCTGCCAGGCCTGAGCTGTGAGGGGCTGACGCCCACCCGAGTCACGGCTTCACAAATCCGAAGGCCTGCACCACTGCGCCCAACTCGCGCTTGTCGGCGTCGCTGGGCGGCAGGGCACGGTTCAGCCGGATGGTGAGCTTCGGGGCCGCGGTGGAAACTGCGCCGGGCGGGACTGGTTGGGTCAAGGTGTAGACGCCGGGCCGGGAGTAGGTCTCCTGGGCAAATAGCGTCCCGCTTAGCAGCACGGAAACGGTGACCGGGCCGCCCGCCCGTTTCATGTGGTCGGACGGGAAAAAAAGCTTCAGCTCAAAGTTGACCGGCCACTGTTGGGGGGCAAGCAGCACGGCCTGCCCCTCCCGCGCCATCCAACGCCACGACCCCTCTTCAATCGCATGCCAGCCGGACAGGAGCTGCGGTTTGCTGCGTGCCTCGCCGGTGTTGAGATAGGACAGCTCTGGCTTGGGCGCGGCACCCGCCGAAGCTGCCAAATCGGCGGACGGCGCAGCAGGCCCCCCTTCGGCGCTGGGCACGGAAGAACGCCCGCAGCTCGCCAGCGCTAGCAGCAGAACCAGCAGCATGCCGCGCGACATTGCTTTCATTCAGCCAGGCATCCTCCCCGGCCCGCTACCCTGCCCACCGCGGGCCTTGGAACAGGGGCAATTGTACAACGAATGGACCGGCAGGCGTGTTTGTGCCGCACTAGTGGTTGCCCACCCGGAGGTTTCCGGATAACATTAGCTCCGTAGGACACCAGGGCGATGCTGATCCCTATGGTAGTGGAGTCAACGCCGCGCGGCGAGCGCGCCTTTGACATCTATTCCCGCCTGCTTCGCGAGAACATCATCTTCATCGGCACACCCATAGATGACGATGTCGCCAACATCATCATTGCCCAGATGCTGTTCCTGGCGGCGGAAGATCCCGAGAAAGACATCTCGCTGTACATCAACAGCCCGGGTGGCTCGATCACCGCAGGCATGGCCATCTACGACACCATGCAGTTTGTGCGCAACGATGTGAGCACGATCTGCATCGGGCAGGCGGGCAGCATGGCCGCCATCCTGCTGGCGGCCGGCGCCCGCGGGAAGCGCTCTGCCCTTCCCCACGCGCGGGTGATGCTGCACCAGCCGTCCATGTACGGCCTCTCCGGGCAGGCCACGGAAATCGACATCTATGCCCGCGAAATCCTCCGCATGCGCGAGCAGTTGAACCGGCTGCTCGCCCAGCACACGGGCCAGCCGCTGGAGAAACTGGAGCGCGACGTGGAGCGCGACTTCATCCTGTCGCCGGAGCAGGCCGTCGCCTACGGCATCCTGGACCAGGTGCTGGAACGGCGTGCGGTTCCCACCCCGGTGGCACGCTAGTGCCCTGTCGCACAAGTTCCGCCCCACTCCTGCGACCACGAAAGCCGCATCAGGAGCGGGTTTCCGCCACCGGCTGCGGGGCAGGACTTGTGGGACACGGCGCCAGTAGCCCTCAGGCCCTCTCGTGGAATGCCTGTGGTTCCCAAAACCCGAAACTACATCTTGAGGTGATTGTTGCTTTCCGAAGAGACCAGGAAGTTGAAGATGGCCAGCACCTGCTTGCGGAACTCGTAGATGCGGCGGGCTGTTTTGCGGAATCCCGGTTCCTTGTCGTCGGGGGTGCGCATCCAGCGCGTCCAGACCTCCCGAGGGACATCAATGTCCTGGCGCAGGGCTTCAGCCGAGTACCCGCGCAGGAAGAGGCCGAAGAAGAAGGCCGCCTCGTGCTGTGGGGAAGGCAGGTCGCTGTCGGTCATGCCACGTTGCCACTGAGCCACCGGATCGGTCCCTCCCGCATCAAACCAGGCCCGCTTGCATCTCCGGGGCTCCTCAACCGGCAACAGTAGCATACTCCACTCAGTTAGCCAATAGCGAGGGCTGTGCCCGGTACCGCGGATGCCAGGCTGGTCCCCACCCTCGTGCTCCCGGCGGCCTCCGTTCCCGTGATAGCATGAAGCGGCGGTACTCCCCGAGCAAGAGGAGGCCCAGCAGCGCGAAGCCGCATCCCGACAGCGGCGCAGGCGCTCGCGGAACGAATAAATGGTTTCGGCCCCAGCCGAGAGCTTCTCCCGTGAAGAGCTGCGCCGGATCCTCGGCCTCTCCGAACGCCAGCTTGTGGCTTGGCAGAAGCAGGGGCTGGTGGCGGCCAGTGGCCACTACACCTTCTCTGACCTCATCGCCGTCAAGACCATCCAGAAACTTCGCCAGAACAAGATCCCGTTGAAGAAGATCCAGCGCAGCGTGCAGGCGCTCAAGCGCAAGCTCAAGGAAGTGCAACACCCGCTGACCGAGCTGAAGATTTCTTCCGACGGCCACCGGGTGATCGTCAACTACCGGGGCGCGGCCATGGAGCCGGACACCGGCCAGTTGCTGTTCAACTTCGAGACCCGCCAGTTGCACGCCACCGTCCGCGCGCTTCAGAAGTCTCCACCAGCGGAGCCCGGCTCCGCCCGGCGCAGGCAGGAGGCCGATGAGTGGTTCCTGAAGGGGCTGCGGCTGGAAGAGTCGCCCGAGACGCTGGAGGAGGCGATCCACGCCTACACCCGGGCCATTGAGCTGAACCCGGAGGCGGCCGGGGCCTACATCAATCTGGGAACGATCTACTACAACCGGCACCGGCTCGACCAGGCCGAGCAGTGCTACCGGGCGGCCATCACCATTGACCCCCAATATGCTCTGGCTTACTTCAACCTGGGCAACGTCTTCGATGAGCGAGGGAAGCTGGCCGATGCGCGGCGAAACTACGAGACGGCCCTCCACTTCTCGCCCAACTACGCCGACGTCCACTACAACCTGGCGCTGGTTTACGAAAAGCTGGGCCTGTGCGCCAGGGCCGTGCACCACTGGCGCGCCTACTTGAAGCTGGACCCCAACAGCCCCTGGGCCACCTATGCGCGGCAGCAACTGAGCCGCGGTCCGCTCCAGTTGGTCACCCCGGAAAGACCGCCCGATTCCCCCAAGCCCTCCCAGTAAACCCCGCCTGCGCCGCCTGGGCGGCTCCCAGGCGGCAACGTGGTGGTACAGAAGCCGGCGCGTGGCGGGATAAACCCGCCGCGGCATCCTTCTTCAACCGCAATGCCCCTAGCCGGCCGCCTGCTCCTGAGGCGGCACGAAGGGCTCGTCGGCGCTCCCACCGTAGATCGAGGGCACCCTCTCTCCCATCGCGCGCAAGTAGGTGCTGAGCTGCCCGCGGTGGTGGATCGAGTGGCTCTTGACCATAGCGAGATAGACAAAGGCGGGATAGTTGAATATCCCGAGGAAATCCATCGGGGTCGTCCAGGCCTCAACCGGCAGGGCCTTCAGCTTGGCCAGGGCCGCCGGGAAATTCTCCTGGTAGTAGGCGACGATTTCCGAGGTTGTCGCCGGCGGCGGGCCTTCTTCTTCCATGCCGAACTTGCCGGCAGCGATGCCTTCCAGGAACCAGCCCTCGGCCGCGACGATGTGCCAAGCCAGTTCGCCGGCCGATTTGCCCTTCTCGTGCGGTCGCCAAGACAACTTGCCGTCCGGAACCGCCGCCAGCACCTTCCTGGTCGTCTGATACTCCCATTCCAGCCCCTGGATGAGAAAGGTAGCAATAGCATGTGCTGTTTCAGGATTCATGGAACCTCCGCCTAGTCGTTGGACGACCGTCAGCTCGCCCGGCCGCGCAGGAGCGAACCCTCGGGTCGCCGTTTCCTGAAGTGGTCACCGGTCGTTTGCTCCGGCAAGACCCACAAAGACTAGCACAGCCCGGCAACGATGCGGTATGCTGACGGCCAGGAGAAAACTCCAGTGGTTCTGGCGGTCATCGTCATGATCGTCTTGTCCCTGCTGCTTTCCTGGCTTCCCCTGTTTGGTCCGCTGATAGCCGGAATCGTCGGGGGTTACTGCGCGGGCGGAATCGGCCGGGGCCTGGCGGCTGCCGTCATTCCGCTGGTTCTGCTCGGGGTTTTTGTGTGGTGGGTGGGCGCAGCCTTGAATCACGCCGTTGCCGGCTTCTTCGTAAGCGTCGGGGTCACCCTGCTGCTGGTGGTGCACGAGGTGGGATTGTTCATTGGGGCTGTTATCGGCGGCGCTATCGCCCAGGGCCGCAAGCCGGCCGCACCTCGCACCTCCGCGTAGCCGGTGGGCTGTCAGTTGATCCGAAAGCCACCCGCCGTGAGCCAGGCATACCCCCCTCCCTCCTCACCCCTTGACTTGACTAGTGCCGTGACCGCCTAGTTTCTTCCCTTGAGTACGGCCGTGAAGACTACGCGCACAGACGGATAGAGGGCGTCATCGGGTAGAAACCAGGCGGTCACGGTACTAGGTCAGATGCCTGACTTGTGGCTGCTGGCTTCCTTCAGTCTTTCGGCTTGCCGTTCAGGTAGCGGGCGAAGATGACCTCGTTGCCTAGGGTGTTGTAGATGAGCTCATCGGCAATCCCGCGGGCACAGAGGATGCCGAAGCCACCCGGGCGCAGCCCCCGTTCTTGCCGGATGTCAGTGTGCCTCAGCGGGTCCTCGGCGGGATTAGTGACGGCGGCGTGCGCCAGCTCTTCGAGGTTAAAGCCGCGCCCAGGATCCTGGATGCGATAGAGCACCACCTGGCTCAGCCGCAGGTAGCAGATGGTGATGCGGCGCCGGGCGTCCCCCTCGCAGCCGTGCTCGATGGCGTTGTTGAGCAGCTCGCGGAAGGCGGTGCTGATGCTCTGCCGGGTGGCCGCGTCAATGCCGGCGTGCAACTGCTCGAAGAACATGTTCAGGCGCGAGACCACCTGGAAGCTGGCCGGGATGCGCAGCTCGATCCACTGCGGCTGCGCGCAGAGCACCTCGATGGAGGCCTCCGAGGCCAGCAGGTTGGCCACCGCCGACCGCAGGTCCTCCACCTCGAAGGGCTTGGCCAAAAAATCAATGATGTTCTCGCGGAGGGAAGCGATCAGCCGCTCCTGCGGGTCATAGCCGGTCATGACCAGCACCCGGGCCTCCGGCTCTTTCTGGCGAATCCGCCGGATCACCTCAAAACCCTGGATGCCGGGCAGGCACAGGTCGCAGATCACCGCGTCGAAGGGCTGCCGGTCGTAAATCTCCAGAGCTTCCTCGCCGCTGCGGGCCGTGGTGGTGGAGTAGTCGCAGAGCGCAAGCCGCACGACTTCCAGGGTGAGGAGATCATCATCAACGATAAGCAGGCGAGCCGCCATGAACGCCCCGCTCCGGCTAGTCGGAATGCACTCCAGCTAGGGTAGAATACACGGGGGTGATGGTTGCCGCAAACCCGATTGTTGCCCCTAGCGTTGATGGCGGTGGTTCCGGCCGCCGGCCAGTTTCTCCGGCGCCTGCTTGAAAACCAGGGGCTGATCGTCAAGGTCTACGAACCGGCTACTCTCGGACATCCTCTCCGAGTTTGCGGGCCCCAGGTAGATTGACGCATGGACGATGGATTCATTGACCGTCAGGCCAACGCGGAAACGTCAACGAATCCGCTGCGAGGCTTTATGAGGCGTTATCTCCTGCTTACGGTGTTGGCCTTCGGAGCGACACTGGCGCTCGCCTCCGATCCCTGGAAGATCAAGAAGTACACGGAGTGGACCGACAAGGACATCGCCAAAATCCTGCGGGACTCGCCGTGGGCGAAAACCGTGTCTATTTC
>CAYVGN010000007.1:16270-20328 GCA_964451215.1 uncultured Acidobacteriota bacterium | reverse complement strand
CCATGGCCTTGTCGGTCTACGTGCTGGCCGGGTTCCTGCGCGGGGACCGGCGGTCGAACGAGGCCGCCCTGAAGTACTTCCTGCTGGGAGCCTTCTCCAGCGGCATTCTGGCCTTCGGGTTCTCGCTGCTGTTCGGCATGTCCGGCTCCACCAGTCTGCGGGTGATTGCCGACGAGTTGTCGCGCCGGCCGGCAGGTGACCCGGTCGTCTACCTGGCCCTGATCACCACCGCCACCGGGTTGCTGTTCAAGGTGGCCGCGGTGCCGTTCCACCAGTGGGCGCCCGACGCCTACGAGGGTGCGCCCACCTCCATCACCGGGTTCATGTCCACGGCGCCCAAGGCGGCGGCCTTCGCCTTCCTGGTGCGCGTCTTCCTGGTGCCCCTGGCGCCGGTCCGCCCTGCCTGGGAGGGGCTGCTGGCCGCCGTCTGCGTCCTGACCATGACCGTCGGCAACCTGGCGGCTATCAGCCAGAACAACACCAAGCGCCTGTTCGCTTATTCCTCCATCTCCCACGTCGGCTACATCCTGCTGGGCCTGGTGGCGGGCAACGAAACCGGGCTGAAGGGCGTCGCCATCTACATCCTGGTGTACGTCTTCATGAACCTGGGGGCGTTCACCGTGTTGGTGGCGCTCCGGCGTAAAGACATCATCGGCGACGAGATCGAAGACCTGGCAGGCCTGTTCTTCAAAAACCCGGCCTCCGCCCTCATGATGCTGATCTTCCTGCTATCGCTGGCCGGCATCCCTCCCACCGCCGGCTTCCTCGGGAAGTACTTCATCTTCCTGTCACTGATCGAGACCCGGCACTATGTGCTGGCCGTATTCGCGGTGTTGTACGTGGCCGTGGCCCTCTACTACTACTTCCGCATGGTGGTGATGATGTTCATGCGCGAGGCGGTGGACGCCGAGCGGCTCAACATTTCCCCCGGCGTGGGCGTGGCGCTGGCCGTTACTCTGGCCATGACTCTGGTCATCGGCATCTACCCGGAGCCCTTCGTCCGGATGGCCGGCGGCTCGGTCCTGATACCCTTCCGATAATTGACGCTTGGGGGATTGGCTCCTTGACGATTGATGCTCTGCCGCTTGTCCGGACCCGCTACAATCGTCAGTGAGTCAATCGTCAATGAATCAATCTTCGAAGAGGCCGGAAGAGGAACGGAGCGCGTGGCGTCAGGTGCACCTCTACCTGGAACTGGGTCTGATGTTCCCGGCCTCGATCGTGGCGGGCCTGTTAGTGGGTTACGGCCTGGACCGCTTGTTCGGCACCCATGTCTTCTACTGGATCTTCATGCTGGTGGGCATTGCCGCTGCGTTCATCCATTTTGTGCGGGTCACTTCGCGGGAGTAGCGCTATCGGCAATCGGCTTGTCGCCGAAAGCCGAAAGCTGAATGCTGGTCGCTGATAGCTTGCTATCGGAAGAGCAATTTGTGGCGGCGGCGGTAAGGCGGATGTACCGCTGGATGGCTGCCTTCGCCGTGGTCGTCGCCGTGGCGCTGCTGGTGGGGAAGGGACCGCGGTACGCAGGGGCCTTTGCGGCAGGCGCCGCGCTTTCTGTGCTGAATTTCCATTGGTTGCAGCGGGCGGTGGACGCGCTGGCCGGCCACTTCGATCCTGCCGCCCGCGAGCCGCTGGCTGGCACGGGCGGCTCCCATCGCCGCCGCCGCGCGATCGCCGCTAAGTTCTTGCTGCGCTACGCGTTGATCGCCGCCGCCGGCTATGTTATATTTCGAACTTCTGTCCTTAGCCTCGGGGCCTTTCTGGGCGGACTGTTTGTGTTTGTAGCCGGCGTCCTCGCCGAGATGGTTTACGAACTGGCGACAGGAGCCGGCGCCAATAGCTGATGCATTCGGAAGAAGTCTTCTGGTTTACCAGGCTGCTCAATCATCTTTTTGCCAGCCCGATCAACCGGCTGCTGGACTGGCTCGGGATTCCCGCCGCCAGCCGCGCGGAACCTATCCCCAATTATATCGCCATGCAGGTGCTGGTGGCGGTGGTCCTGGTGGCGCTGTTTGCGTTTCTGCGCACGCGGCTGTCCATGGACCGCCCCGGCAGGTTGCAGCACATCTTTGAGGTGACCGTCGAGTTCATGCGCGGGCAGGCGGACGAGATCGTGGGCCACCACGGGCGCCAGTTCGTACCCATGGTGCTCACGCTGGGCCTGTTCATCCTGTTTTCGAACCTGATCGGTATGGTCCCGACATTCGGCTCGCCCACCGCGAACATTCACGTGACGCTGGGCTGTGCGCTGGTCGCTTTTGCCTACTATCACTACCAGGGCGCGCGCCACCACGGGCTGACCAGCTACCTCAAGCACTTCGGCGGGCCGATCTGGTGGCTGGCGCCGCTGATGTTCCCCATCGAGATCGTGAGCCACCTGGGCCGGCCGTTGTCGCTGTCCGTGCGTCTCTTTGCCAACATCTTTGCCGGCGACCTCATCTTCTTGATCTTCTTCGGCTTGGTTCCGTTCGCCGTGCCCATGGTTTTTCTCGGGCTGCATACCTTCGTTTCGTTCTTGCAGTCGTACATCTTCATGCTTCTGACGATGGTGTACCTGGCGGGAGCGGTCGCGGAAGAGCATTAGGTGGCAGGTGACAGGTGGCAGGTGACAGGTGGCAGGCTTGTCTTTGCCTGCAACCTGTGGCTTCGGCCTGCAACCTGTGGCCTGCAACCTGAGGCTTCGGCCTGCAACCTGTAGCCTGCAACCTGGGGTTTCGGCCTGCAACCTGTAACCTGCGACCTGTAATCTGAAATCCCGGTGTGAGTCCGGCTGCAAGAGGGATGTCCGGAAACCACCTCCCGGGAAGATTCATAACCGGGCGGCGCTGGCAGGCGCCGCTCACTAACCAGAGGAGACGCAAGTGAAACGCAGAGTGATTTTATTATTTCTGGGCTTGGTTCTGCTGCTGTCCGCGAGTCCGGCGTTGGCCCAGGCGCCGGCCGGCGGGGCCGCGGAGAACACCAAGTGGGTGATCATCACTTCCGGCTTTGCCATGGCCCTGGCCTCGACGGTCTGTGGATTGGCGCAGGCTCGGGCCACCACGGCGGCTGCCGAGGGCATGGCACGCAATCCGGCGGCCACCGCCGCCATCCGCTTCGCCCTGATCCTGGGCCTGGCGCTGATCGAGTCCCTCGCCCTGTACACCTTCGTGATCATCTTCATCAAGGTGTCCGCCTAGGCTGTCGGCTGGAGACCGGACTGCGCTGGGCATTTGGGGTTATGAGCCGTCACCATGCTGCAGACCCCTCCCTCGCAGCTCTGTTCGGACAACAACACGTCCCCATCGGCGAGGTGTGCCTTGCGACCCCTGGGACCGACACTAGTGCTGTGTCCCATTAATTGCACCCCACCCCTGCGGCCACGAAAACCGCATCAGGAGCGGGTTTCCGCCACCGGCTGTGGGGCAGGACTTGTGGGACACGGCACTAGCCACCCAGGAACTTGCTCAGAAGTGAAAGAACTCTTGGGCGTCATTTGGTAAGCCTCGGGCGATTGCGCTATGGCCGGCGGGCGAAGGCGATCTCGAACCTGTGGCGTCCCGCAGCCCTCACCACCCGTGGCAATTCTTAGCCGCGCGCTGCCGGCGCCGCTGGTGTACCCTGTTGTTTGCCAGGTCCGGGCTGGCTTGCCGCCATCGGCCGCAGAGCGGACCTGACAAGCCGGCCACGGCTAGCAGTTTTCGGAAAGGAGACGAAATGAGGACAGTGAAGCTCTTGGCCCTGGTCGTGGTCTGTGCCGCTGGACTGGCTCTGATCAGCCCAGCCTTGACGGCAGCCAGTGCTCAAGACCCGCAGAACGCTCAGAGGAAGGAAGCCAAGAGGGAAGTGATTGACCCGGTCTGCTCGATGAAGGTGGACCCAAAGACGGCCGAAAAGTTCGTCTACAAGGGCAAGACCTACTACTTCTGCAGCAAGGCGGACAAGGAAACGTTTGAGAAGTCGCCCGAGAAATACGTGAAAGCCCCGGGGAAAGCCGAGTAGCAGCGGGCGCGGCCCGCCAATCGTGCAGCCGGCGGATCCTGGTTAGTTCCCGGGCTTTCCGATTCTCTGGAGTTCCG